>JAJRXH010000452.1 GCA_024276395.1 archaeon | reverse complement strand
TGCTTGGAAATTTTGTTCTAGTATTCGTGATGTGGCAAATGAGGTTCGGAGAAAATAAAGAACTTTGGAATGATATTTTTTCGTCACCAAATATTGGTTCGTTACAGCGAGTAGCAGTAATTTGCTTGCTTTTCAGGTAGCTTGTAAATTGTTTATTGGTAGTTTTTAGGCCTTTCCGAAACTCTCACTTTTTTGAAACAATCCGATTAAATTCTTTTTTTGCGTGGCATTGCTGCACGAACCGCTGAAAAGAACGGCCGTCTGCCTGTTGCCTGAAGGGATTTTCCCGATTTTTTAGCAAGATGTTCAAGAATCATCGGAGAATGGAAGTTCTCACGGCACTGATGGGAAAAACACGTCCTTCTTAGGCCAACTTTTCGGAAAAATCTATGTGGTTTTAATAGAATTAAAGTTGTACGAAGGTCCACGCTAATACAGAAGAAAGATAAAGGACGCCCAAGGACAGTAGAAAGCATTTATCAAAGGGAATGTGCTTGGTAACGTATGTCGCCATTGCCATATTTAATGAAGTAAATGTTTGCAAGGTCAAAATGATGATGGAGGCGACTAGACGGTCAGAAACCAAGGAGATTAAGAATAGTTCACCAATTATTACTAAGAGTGGGTAAACATACATTGGTAATTGTGTAACCGGTATGAGAATGAATAATTCCTTGGAGAAATTCATCTTCCAACATGTTCTTTTAGTTGATATTATCATTGAGCCAAACTCTAAAAATAACCAAATGGAGATGGAGGCAGCTATTACTTGGAAAAAAGTAACAACAGGATCAAAATAAAGTTTTGAATCAAAGTAAAGTGGTAGGACACCAAGACCGCTAGCACTCGCTAAAAAAGATTGAATCAATAGAACAAGAATAATTTGAACTACATTACCTGATGTCGGCGTTTTTTGCAAGTATACTTTCTCTAACAGTAAGAATAAAGAATGATGTCCGTGATATGATGAGAAAAGTCCATGGTCAATCTGAGCATCATTAGTCTCTGTTACTCTGGTCATATTTCCAATAATCGTGTTATCATTATTACCACCTTGTATCTGCCTAGATGTTAGCATTAATTTTTCCGATTCTTGCAAAATTGTATGAGCTTTTTTCCCAAGAGAAGTTAGACAATAAGTTTTATCTGGAAGCTGTACGACCAAGTCTTTCATTTTGTCTAGATGATAATAGAAGGTTCCTGGTTTGAGTTGGAGTTCTGAATTCAGTTCTGAAAAGCTTAGCCCTCTATGTTGATACATTCCCAGGATTCGTAAAATTTCCCTTCTTACCTCATGTGCCAGCGCATCATAGATTTTTTTTAGACTTTCATCGTCGTCTAAGGTTAGGCGGATGTTAGAAGAATCTGTCATAGTCTCGCCTCTAATGAAAGCACGACTAATGATTGGAATCAACAACCAACATTAGAAAGAAGATCTTTCAATAAAAAAGTAGTTAGCTGTAGTCCAACAATAACCATAATTTGCAGTTAGACCGGAAAAGAGACGCTCAATTGCGTTCATCTTTTTTCAATCCGATCTGAAATTTATGAGTATTTAAATTCTTCTCAAAAGATCATTGTAAAAAGGTCCCACTCATTAGTGGAATGGCAATCCAACTTTAAAAAAAGTTTAGAAGGTTAAAAAATGACCGTTACAATGGAAACGATTCGGATGAAGGAGGACTGGAATGAGAAGATAGTGTCTGCACTGGCAACTTTTACGGATTTGGGAATGGAAATTAAATTTCATACCGTCACGTCACTGTTTAATAAGCATGAACTTGAGATGATTGCCAATTATTATTCGGTGGTGGTCGCACAAAGTGTTGAAAGCAAAATTTATGGTCCTTTTCCAGTACCTTATAAAGACGATTGGGTTCTAGTCACGCTGAAATTTCAATTAATTGATCATTCCGTCCAAGATCCACGTGTAAAAGCTAGTGGTGGTAAGGTACCTTCGTTTATTCTTATTTTCTTTCATGAGTCATTATTTCATCAAATTTCTTTATTTCGAGATCGAATGGAATCACTTTTATCTCATCTGATTCAAAATTGGCATTCTGTTTTCGAAATTAGTGCAAAAGACTTAACTGTAATTAATACTTCACTCATTAATATGATAGCATTGGATGGTGGGGTCTTTGATGGTGCTATGATTCCCTCTTCTTCGCGGGATGCAGAGGCAACAACACGTGTTACAAAGATTAACGATCTTCTTGCCATCATAAAAGCCTTCATTCGGTATGATTTGATTTTAACGAAACAACTCATTGTAATGTTTTTTGCAAAAGAAAACGAAATGACTCACCTAAAGAGACTATTTTCAACTCAATTATCAACTGAATTACTTGTTGGAGAAATTACATTGAAAAACGCCAACAATATATTTATTTGCTCTTATGATCTAGAAGAAGTTATCGTGATGGTAACGAATGATGTGGACCTTGACATGAAATTAGGAAGACTTGATCTATTTTTGGATAGACGCTTGAAAACAATCAAAACGATGCATCACTTGCATCCAAGTTGTCTGTATTGTTCACCGAAATTTCTTGCTGAATTAATTGAGAATGACAAAAAAATGTTGAATTTTCAGAATTGGATAAAAACTAATGCTGGATTAATTCTCATTGTTCTTGACTGTAAAGATGATAATTTGCTTTCATATCCAGTTTTGTTGCCATTGATCAAGCAACTTACAGAACAAAGAATTGATGTGCTCATTCCGATAAGTAGGGATGCTGATAGTCCATTCATTGATATTTGTGCTCAAGTTTTTGATCGGTTATCAAGAAAATTAATAAACATGTCCTTTCAAGGTGATAAATAGAATCAATGACGCCAAAAATGTCAAATTCAATCAACAGTAGCATGTCTTCACGGATTCAAGAAATCTTCACAGTTGCACGAAAGTCAACTTTGCCCAAAAGATTTAATAGTTCAAGGGGAAAGGAGAGATGGTCATCAACATTCCTCTCTTGCTGATGAGATGGTATCTCGGTGAAATGATATGCCAGTACATGTTATTGTAGGGGCCCAATGGGGAGATGAAGGCAAAGGACGTGCTGTTGACGTCTTAGCAAGACATTATGATTACGTAGCTCGCTATAATGGTGGTGCTAATGCTGGACATACGGTTTACTTGGGAAATGATCCCATAAAATTGCATCACGTTCCTTCTGGAGTGATTAGTGGGATACCTGGAATTTTAGGGAATGGAATGGTAATTGATTTGGAAATCCTAATCAATGAAATTCATACTCTTCGTAGTAAGGGTATTACTCCACTACTTCATATAAGTGACAGAGCCCATCTGACCTTACCTTTTCACAAGGAGGAGGATGTGCTTATTGATTCGCTCAAGGCTAAGTACGGAATGCGGACTGGAACAACGAGACGTGGAATAGGCCCGACTTATCAAGATAAGGCAGCACGTGTCAGTCTACGGGTAGGAGATCTCTTGCATTCTGAAAGACTTGATGAAAAACTTCGATTATTGGGAGATTATCATCAAAAAATCATTATGGCACTGGGAGGAACTTTTAAGGAAGAGTGGCGATCTTCTGTTCTGAAAGAAAAATTAATGAAGCAGCTAAATGAAATAAAGTCGTATATCATAGATACCGTTGACTTTTTGAATAAAGCTTTGGAAAATGGGAGTTTCATTCTCGCAGAAGGAGCCAATGGCGTGCATCTGGACATTGATCATGGCATCGCTCCTTACACGACCTCGTCAAATACTATTGCTGGAGCAGCTTCAACAGGTCTTGGGATAGCTCCAAGCAATATTACAGAAGTCTACGGGGTAATGAAAGCTTATACTACCAGGGTCGGTGACGGACCAATGCCAACAGAACTGAAAAACGAAGTTGGCAAGCGAATTCAAATGGCTGGAAACGAGTTTGGGACGACTACTGGTAGGCCAAGACGATGTGGATGGCTAGATTTAGTACTCATTCGTCATTCACACCTTCTTAACCGTTTCACTCGATTAATCATCACGAAATTAGATGTGCTAGGAGGCATTGAGGAAATTAAAGTTTGTAACGCTTACCTGCATGAAGAAAAAGGGATAATAACCCACGTTCCATCAACCTTGGAAGAATTGAAACAGTGCATTCCTCAATACATCACCTTTGATGGTTGGGAAGCTCTCAAACCGCAAGAATGGAAAGAAATTTGCGAGCAGGGATATGAGACACTACCAAAAGAGCTAAGAAAATATGTTGAATATATTGCAAAACAATGCCAAGTCCCCATAGCATTTCTCACGTTAGGTACTGATAGAGGGGCTACGATCTATGTTGATCTTCCCACTGAAATCTACCACTAAAAGATCCGTTAAAAACAAAAACTCTCTGAAACTAGTTAAATTAGTATGAAAATGGTTTTAAACGTGCAGTTTCATTCAAATCATTTTCGGTTACCCAATTACAAGATTCTTTAAAGCAAATCAACTAAAAAATTTTCGTGCCGGAATACCGAGAAGATTGCTAATCGGTGGAAGAAGATGAATCAGAATTATGAATATTATAAAGAAATATTTCAGGATGTTCCGAAGCCACTTGCTTACGTGGATTTAGATGTTCTTGAACAAAACATTCGGGACATCATCAGCCGAGCACGGGATAAAAATATTAGAATAGCCTCAAAATCGATTCGTTGTGTTTCAATATTGCAAAAAATTTTTTCTGCAAGTTCTCAATTCCAGGGAGTCATGTGTTACACTGCTAAAGAAGCTGCATTTCTTGGTTCCAGGGGGTTTGATGATCTTCTGGTAGCTTATCCAGTATGGCATCATGACGAAGTCGCAGCAGCTTGCCGGGAGATTGAAAAAGGGAAAAGAATTATTTTGATGGTGGACTGTAAGGAACACGTTACTCGTGTGAATGATATAGCTACTCAGAATGACATCGAAGTTCCGTTGTGCCTAGATATTGATATGTCCACTAAGCATCTTGGCATTCATTTTGGAGTAAGACGTTCCAGTGTCAGAACTCCAAGAAAAGCATTAGAACTCTGTCAACACGTTGATCAACTTCCTAACGTGTATCTCGATGGTGTGATGGGATATGAAGCACAAATTGCTGGACTTCCAGACAAAAGTCCTGCCAATAGTTTTTTGATCAATTTTCTAATAAGGAAATTGAAGAAAAAGTCGAGACGGATTGTTAGATCAAGACGTGCAGATATTGTTAATGCTATCAAAAACGAAGGATTTGCCTTGCGATTCGTGAATGGAGGTGGTACTGGCTCTGTTGAGTTAACTAGCGAAGAAGATGTTGTCACTGAGGTGACCGTGGGATCTGGATTTTACTCACCAGCGCTTTTTGATTATTATGACAACTTTAAACACCTACCCGCAGCTGGTTTTGTTCTGGAAATAACAAGACATCCGGAGAAGCATATCTTTACTTGTCATGGTGGTGGATACGTAGCTTCAGGGTCTGCTGGCATTGATAAGCTGCCACAACCTTTCCTTCCAGAAGGAGCACGTCTTGACCCAAACGAGGGAGCTGGCGAAGTACAAACTCCGATCATCTACAGAGGGGGATTGACACTCAAGATTGGAGATCCCATCATTATGCGACATGCAAAAGCTGGAGAATTATGCGAACATTTCAACGAGTTATATCTCGTAAAAGAAGGAAAAATCGTTGATGTTGTAAAAACGTACCGTGGAGAGGGACAAAGGTTTCTATGATAAAATCTTTTTTCCTAATGCTGATGCTATGAGACCAACTGCAATTTCAGCGGTTCGGTTTCTTACATCCAAAGTAGGATTAATTTCGACCATTTCAAAAGATGATAGCTTTCCACTTTCATCTATCATTTCCAGCAGAAGATGTGCTTCTCTATATGTGAGACCTCCTAGAACAGGGGTTCCTGTTCCGGGAGCAACAGATGGATCCAGAGCATCAATATCAAAAGATACATGGAGATGGTCAACCCCTCGAGTTGCAATGTCGATTGCTTTTCGTGCCACCGTGGACATCCCTAATTCATCGATTTCTTTTATGGTAAATACTGTGATAGAGGATTCTTTTAGTAACAAGGCTTCTCCAGGATCAACGTCTCTAGCGGCTATCAAGACCGCATTTTTTTCTTTCACTGTCGGTGATGGCCCTATTGATGTTAATCTCTGATCACCTCTTCCAGTGATGACAGCAAATGGCATTCCATGAATGTTTCCGGTTGTAGTTGTTTCTGGAGTGTTGAAATCACCATGTGCATCAACCCAGATGATTCCAGTATCTCCTCCATGGAGTGTTTTCAGTCCAGCCAGAGTGCCAATAGAGATGCTGTGGTCACCTCCTAGTACGAGAGGAAAATATCCATTCTCGACCATTTCACTTACGATGTTCTTAAGCTCCAAGCATGTCTGCACAATGTGGCTAATGAAACGAACTCTTTCGACCTCTAGGTCCGTATCGAGCAATAAATGTTCTTCGGGGTCATGACAATGCAAGTTCCCAAAATCGACAACAACATATCCCAGATGTTTTAAAATGGAGCGGAGGCCTGCGATTCGTATGGCAGATGGTCCCATATCAACGCCTCGTTTCGATGCTCCAAAATCCTGTTGCACTCCAATTATCCCTATTTTTTCTTTTTTGACCAAGCAAGTCACCAACTAGCGAATTTTTTCAATAGAGTTGACACTTTCTCTTCTGCAAGACGGATCTTTTCTAGGGAATTCGTAACAGACTCTAATTCGTTCTCAGATGTAATGTTTTGGAAAGGTCGTGTAAACGGGAATTTGGAGGATAGCTGGGATAAAAGGGGTAAAATTACGTCTTCATAAAGTTTTTTCATGTTCTGAATGCTTTCTAAATGATCTTCTTTTAGTGATTTGGAATTTTTTAAAATTCGTTGAAGAAATGGTGGGATCGTGCTCCTTACTTCATGAAGATATTGGAGCATATAAGCATGTCCATCCCATCGAATTTCTCCGTTTTGTAGTACTTTTATCCACGTGTCATATGCTTTTAATCCTAGAGTATAGGTAGGAAGTGCTTTTTCTAATCCTTCAAGATGTCTCCAAGCTGCTTGGAAGGACCATAATAATGCTTCCTGAAAATCGTAATCTGCAAGGGGCTCTTCTAATGAGAAAACAAGAAGCATGGGAATGATACTATTGCCGAGCTTTTTCGTTGGAAAAAAATCTTTTTTTGGATTACTAATTACTGTTTTTACCTTGAGATTCTTTCTTTTATCATCAATGCCGGTAATAATTCCAAATTCAGGTATCCATAAATCCCAGGCAATGACGGGCTTACCCTCGCTTAAGAAAGCCTCGATAAATTCCAAGGCTTCTTGCCGAACATGTACAAAACCGCGGTCATTGCGAATGCCATGGATCATCACCGCTTCATAACCCAATTGATTTGCCATATCTGGAATCAAGCTTATCCAATCTAGGGAAGTAGGACCTGAAATTCCGATTTGTCGTGAGACGTTTATGCGATAACTCATGGCGGTGAGCCCGAGGATATCTACAAAGTCCCAATGTGGATCAAGAATCTTAAAGATGCTTTCAAAGCAAGCACCAATGGTACACCACCGGGGAATGAATTCGACTTTAATTTCGATCATATCTTATCGCTTCCGGTATCATTGATCATCCTTGTTACCGACTAGAACGATTCGATTGAAGGATAAGTCTGTCATCAGTTCGGTTTGATCGATTTTTTTATGGAAAGATATTCTTTAGAATCTCGTTCTAGGTGCTGCAACTTTGATTTTACACTTGACATTCTCTCCTTTTAGTATCATGTAGTCGGCACCTGAACCCAAAGGTATTGATATTTTCTGTTTTACTAGAGTTTCATCTAAACCAATATTTTCCTCTTTGATTTTAATGGTCAATAAAATATTACCTTCTTTTGATTCAACAAACTCATTCCACAGTGAGAATGATTCATCTTTAGGCGTAAACACCTCGTTTTCTTCTAAGTGAATGGCTCCAGCTTGAGGGACGCGTATTTTGCGACGTCCTCTATTTATTTCAAAGTAAATTTCGCTGGTTTTACCTTCCAAAAATGATTTTTCCGTGAGTGCGATTGACACTAGGTCGACATGCACCCAGAAACGATTCCCAGTTATTGCTTCACGTTCACCAGGGGCATAAGTTCTTTTTTTGCTACCGTACATTATTCTCCGGCCCATGTTTCTTACACCTTTTCATTGCACTTATTTATTATCTTTTAACGAGACAGAAAACTTTTAATGAGACAAAAAAATGAAAAAGAGTGTTTGCATCGTTAGCAATATAAAAAGCTAACTTTATAAGTTTTCACTTTATGATGACGTCTTTCTGTGCCTTTTAAAACCTGAGACGTGGTTCGGGATTAGAATTGCGTGGATAGCCATACTTGAACATTATTTGATAAAACTTGGGAACCCAGTTGGGAAAATCTTCTGGTTTTTTTGGATATTGTGCAGCAATCTCATCAAAAGCACGTGATGCTGCAGCTAGTCTTCTCAAATATTTCAACAATCCATATTTAGGAAACATTTTTGCTAGAATTCGCAATTTTCTTGCAAAGCTTAAATCTTCACCGTTTCCTATGGTTGTGAAATCATCCTGAGTCAGGATGTTACGTTTTATCACGAATGCAAAATTATCGATTCCAGCATCGGTTAACGCTGCTGCAAATGCTTGGCTCTTGAAATGGCGAAGTCCAAAGGCTTC
>JAJRXH010000451.1 GCA_024276395.1 archaeon | reverse complement strand
GGTTGGACGGCAGATAGAATTGGAAGAAGAAATGCCAGTTTTTTGGGAGCAGTGGGGCTAGTAATTGTTGCTGTGACAGCAAGCTTGTACTTGAAGGAAACAAGCCTCCCCTCAGTTATCATCATTGCAATCTTGATGTTCTTGTTTGGTTTGTTCATTTCATTTTACTGGGCGGGTTTAAATACGTTGGCAACAGAGGTAATTCCAAAAAAACGTGGAGCTGCAACTTCATTTTATTCTTTTTTTCGGAATGTTGGTCAAGTGGTCGCACCTGTCTTGTTTGAACCAATTTTTAGGAGTGGTGGTCTTTTTTACTTGTATGTTGCAGGAATCATCATTTTCATCATTGCAGTCGCCTTGATGTTACTTTCTCTAAAATATACCACTGATGTTGCTTTATGACTACTTGTTGGACCCACTCTTCTAGTTTCGGTGTTATTGAATGTAAATATTTATGGGACGTTCGATCTTATACGTAGTTTGTATAATTGATACGTAGAGCGTATCGACCTACGTGGAGAATATATAGTTTGGATTGGCAATGATTGAAAGATTGAGTTAGGTCACTTGTTTCTTGGCATATTGATGTTCTTTTTTGTTCGATATTTAATCGCTGGAGAAAAAAAACTGAGAAGACATTCATTCTAGAACACAGTTAATCCTTGTTTCTTCCATTGTCATTGGTTATTCATTATAAGTGATGCATTGTTAGCCTCCTCAAATTATCATAAATGGCTTCCATTTGAGTTGTTGATTAACATTCTGTTGGCTGTTATTTTAGGAACAATATGGATAGGCATTCATCGCGAAAAAATTCGGAAACTCTCCAAAAAATAAGATTTTGCAACGAAGTTGATTAGGTTAGATTCTTTATTTTTTAATTGAGGGGCTGGGTCAGCCTTTTTTATTTTCTTTTGTTACATGAAAGTGTGAATTTTTTCATCCTCCGTCAATGGCCGGTAGAAGAACGACAAGGTCGTCATCATTTACTAAAGTATCTAAAGTAGCTGTTCGTTGGTTTTTGAGGATTACTATAGGTTCTCCAGCAATGTCTTCGGGTTTTATCTTCAGTAATTTTTTGATGGGTGTTGGATTGCTTATCTTGACATCTTGTTCTTTCGTTCCAGCAATATCTGCTAAATATGAGACATATTTTATTTTTACCATTGACTATCTCACCAATTATAATCTTCGTAAATTTAATGATAAGATTTGTTGTAAGGCATCAATCAAGATTTTCTTTACGATACTGATCTTTGAGTGACTTTTTCTTCATTTTTTTATGCATGTTTTAGTTAATGATGGATGAAACATTGAAATAGCTAAGTATTAAGTTTATTTAAAAACTTTTTATTTTAAATACTCTCTCTCTATCTTAATATTTTCGTGGTGATACAGTGCTATATGATGATAGGTTTCTATCTCACTTTTTTGGTAGATTAGAACCATCAACGTTTAATGTGAGGAGGCTTCCTCAGTTGGATTTAAATCGTGATGAAACGTGGCCGGTAATTTTTCATGTGGATATGGATGCGTTCTTCGCCTCTTGTGTTTTGAGAGAACGTCCTGAATTACGAGATAAACCGGTAATAATTGGTCCAGATCCGCGTAAAGGCCCTACTCGTGGTGTTGTTCAGACAGCTAATTATGTGGCACGAAAATTCGGTATTACCTCCGGAATGTCCGTGAAGCAAGCATTACGGTTGTGTCCAGATGCTGTTTTTTTGCAGGGAAGTAGAGAATTATACCGTGAGGTATCACGGTCGGTGATGAAAATCTTAAGAGAATTTGTTTCCAGTGATTCACAACTAAAGATTTATTCCATAGATGAAGCCGCATTAAATCTTTCAGATCAATTAGATTGGAATGATGTAGATCAAATTATAGAGTTGATCGGAGAGATTAAGGTTAATGTTTGGAAAAAAGAGCGTGTTACTTGTTCCATCGGTGTTGCACATCATCGCATTCTAGCAAAAATTGCTTCTGGATTGCAAAAACCTAATGGTTTAACAATCATTCCTCCAGATAAAGTATTGGAACGTTTAAACCCCTTACCCTTGAAGGTCATCCCTGGTATAGGTAAAAAGACTGCTCGTCGGTTAGAAGATCAAGGTTTGCGTTTCATTAGCGATCTAACACGTCGGCCAAGGAACTCATTTCTTTCTGACTTTCTCATTCACGTGTGGGATTTACTTCATGGAAACGTCAAGGATTCTGTCTTTTGGAGAATCAAAAACGGTGAGAAAAAATCAATCAGTAAACAAAGGACGTTGGATGTCAGCACGAGGAAAGTAGGTGAACTTATTTCCGTGTTGAAACGTTTAATTAGTTCAGTTCACTCGAGAATGATTAAAAACGAGTATTATTGTCGGTCTATCACTTTAATCGTGCGTTTCGATAATTTTAGGACCATTAACCGGACATTTACGTTTGTTACCCACCATGGAGATTATCAATTACTTGTTGATGCTGCCGAGGATATGCTAGTGGACGTGTTGCAGCATCATCGACATCCCATCCGTTTACTTGGGGTTAGAGTGACAGACTTAAAGAAATACCAAAAAAGCACGCTTGTTCGTTGGTTTCGAGGGACTAAACCCATCACGTTAGCCACGATCTCCTGAATTACCGATATTTTGAGTCGAGTCCTTCATGATTGTTCATCATTTGCTCACGGTCCTTGCATTTTTCGTGAGAGTGACGTCTACCATTCTTAGGTTGACTGCAGGCAAAAGCATTGAATGAAATGCTGACTCGGCCTGATGATTGGACAAGACGAAATGCCTAAATATACCCACTTGTTTTGGTTGTTCACGATAAGAAATGCGAATTGAGGTCATCAATGTTGGTAAAGGATTCTGTCAAACTTATCGTCATAGTTGACCATCGGGAACCCCAAGACATTAAAACATTGCTCGCCTCGATGAATATGGAGATTATTGAGCGGCAGTTACCAGTTGCTGATTATGTTCTTTCACGTGATGTTGCCTGTGAACGAAAGACAGGAATGGATCTCGTGAATTCTCTGGTTGATAATCGTTTTTTTTCTCAGATAGACCAACTAGCTGAGGCTTATTCACGACCAGTATTATTACTTGAAGATCTGCCTTCTGCTTTTGAACGTCCTGAGTGGGAACGGCGAAAGAAACAGGTTTATGGGGCTTTAACCTATACTGCACTACGACGAGGCATTTCCATCATCCCTACCTCAGGCTTTGAAGAGTCTGCCATTCTCATAAACCGTTT
>JAJRXH010000450.1 GCA_024276395.1 archaeon | reverse complement strand
GATCTCGTACTTGAATGAGCAAGTCAGTTAATCAAATCGCATCAACAGATGAAAAAGAATGAAAAAGAGAGGGGATGAGAGTGAAAAAAGAGAAAGGATCTCTTCGCTTTAACCTAACTCTCCTATGAGTTCACGATCTCTCATTAGTGCTGCTTGAACTTTTGATGATTGAAAGATTTCATCAGCTCTTTTGATTAGATCCGGCGGTAATCTTGTCTTGCTTAGATCAGAAGATCCACGTCCTTCCATGTAAGCAGCTGCAACATTCAACATCACGGTCTTGTAGGCCACGGTTATGGGATTAAGGATGATGTTCAATGGTAGGAAACCAAAAACGACAAAAATGAATGCTGAGATTAAACCGACAATCACTCTTTCAAAGAAAAACGAATCTTGGCCGAAACCGAAGCCTAGTCCAAATTCCTGAGAAATGAAAGTGGTTCCGAGGAAGAATCCCACGACACCAAAGATAACAAAAGTGATGAAGCGAAAGAGCATGTTGGCGATGCTGATTCCAACAGCTCCAGCGAAAATCTCAATGAACGACTTTCCTACTGTTCTAACGGATTTTTTCACCGAATACTCTAAGCCTCTTTTTTCGATGACGATGATTGGAAGCGTATAGTAATTCAGAAAACGGATGATTCCGAAAAAGAATCGAACCACTCCAACAAATGGCGTGCGTCGAAGAAATCGTTCAAGGGCATTCTCTAGCCTTCGTAAGACTGCCAATGCAAAGGCAAAGAGAGCAATGGTACCACGAACCATCCATACATCGTGCAAGGCAGAACTGAGAGAAATATCAGCTTCATTATTCAGCCACTTGTGAAAAATGATGATTTGAGTGCCGTCGGAGAAGAATAGGAGTGCATAAGTGAAAAACAAATACAAGAAGCTTCCAATGGAAACCAAGATGCCTGCTACAGATTGAGGGTCTTCAGCAAGTCCTTGATTGTAAAACATTTCAGAGAGAGTGTAACTAAGGTTCATGAAGCCCATCCATAAAAACACCATTAGAGTCGTGATGAGAGCATAGAACAAGTTTGGTATCAAGGTTCTCTTATTGGCCCATGCCGCTTCTGCTGCAAACTCAAACAACTTGGCACCGAAAATGATTCGTTTTCTGAAAAAGAACACGATAAGAAGGAAGATCAATCCTATTACCATTATTATCAGGCCAACTCCAGTGGTCTGTGTGAGAACCAGTGCTCCAAGAACCGTTAGTACAATTGGGCTGCCAAAAATGACGATCACCACTATTTCTGCGGCTAATCTCGTGAGGAGAAACATCTCGAACAAGGCAAAGATCACGGTTGCCGTGATGAGCCCCACGAGAAGCATGGAGAGGAATGGGCCGTGTTCAAAGACAAAATCACTGTTGTTTAGCAATACTTGGAACAAGATTTGGAAAAATACCGCTTGTTGTTTGATGATGAGCAGCCATCCCATGATGCCAGTAAGGAGTAATGATCCCCAAATTAAAATGAACAGAGCAAAAAATATTCCATGTGAAGTTTCACTTTTCGTTGTATAGGTTAAAGTCATCGGTTTTTACCTCCGATTAGAGGCTTTCAAGGTCTAAGTAATATAACTTTTGCATTTCTAAGCTCTTCGCATTCATTTTATCACCGACGAGAACTTTCTCCAAGGGAAAGACAAAAAAGATGATTGATTAAATATCATGATCTCATTCATTTTTTTCGAAGATACCACCCTATTTAGAAAAGATGACATTTTATCACTTGTTGAACGGATCATTACACATTTTTTTCAGAAATTTCACCGAATTACTGATTCAAGTCGGCATCTCATTACCAGCTTAATTTAACGAACGATGCTCGAAAAAATTGTAAAGCATATAAAAATGAATTACAGCATTTTTCTCAATAATAATACTGATTGATATTTATTCTCAGAGGTGACACTGATGCATATTAATTAAAGAACTGAAGAATTGTTGTTCTTAGAAAACAAGACATCTTGTTTCCTTCCTTGCAAGAGTCATTGATATCGTCTTTTAATCTGGATTGTTACATGAATTGCCTGTTGCAAACCAGAAGATATGCTTACAACATTTTGGATTCGAGTGTAATTGTTTAATTCTCCATGAAAAGGATGAAAAGGGCACTAAAATGTCAGAAGAAAAGAATGTTGGGGTCGTTTTCCTTCAGATGGGCGGGCCTTCAAGCCTGAAAGAAGTAAAACCGTTTCTTAGAGAATTATTCAAGGATCCAGATTTAATCAAGTTTCCTAAACTAATGAGACCTTTTCAACCAGTAATAGCACGAATCATTGCACATTTCCGTGCTAAGGGCACCATGGAAATGTATTCTCGGATTGGAAATGGATCGCCCATATTACGCATCACGAGTTCTTTCGTGGATGCCGTGGCTACTCAATTACAATCTTTAGGCTTGAAATACATCTTGACCACTTACGCCATGAGATATAGCAAGCCTCGGGCCAGTGATGTCGTTCCCCTTCTTCAAGAAGAGAAAATATCCCATGTTCTTTTATTTCCACTTTACCCACATT
>JAJRXH010000449.1 GCA_024276395.1 archaeon | reverse complement strand
ATCCCAATCCCACGATGGAGGAGAAGGCATCCGTTCCACGCAAAGTCTGGTTCATCCTCCTCATTAATCTCATTCTTCCCACGATTCTCATTCCAGTAGTGTTTCCAAGCTTGGGTATTGTTGCCGCTACAGAAATTGTTGATCCTAGCATGATTGCCTTGTTAGGAGTATTAACTCTGCTCACGAGTGGCGCCATCATTGCGTGGTGGTTTTTCCTCTTGCATCAGATGTCCAAAGCATTATCCATTAAACACGTTGAAACGGCAACAGAGGAATTTTTGCGCTACAAGAATTTATTCTTGACGACTTACTTCATTTATGTCTTTGTCTCAGCTCTGAGTCCTGCTATCATCGTGCCGCTTGCGGAATTAATTCTTGGAAAGACCACAAATTTCATTTATTATCTTCAAAGTTCTATCATGGGTGGTTTGCAAGCCCTCTTGTATTACTGCGTATTTTTCCTCGTGGTTGATGGAATTCTAGACGAATGGGGTGGGGAAGTCGTGTTTCATTACCAGCTCAATCGTCTGACCGAGGAAATGATAAAGGAGGGAGATAGCCAGCATTCAATCATTGCTTTTTCCATTCGATACAAGTATCTCGTGCCAACCTTTTTGGCTGCCGTGAGTTATTCCATCATCATGGTGGTATTATTTCGAAATGGTATTGAGAAATCTCACCTTTTAATGCAAATTTTCGTGTTTGCTCTCTTCACTTCACTATTACTAGCGACCCTGTACTTGCAATATCGTCGAATGGTGATTCCTATTGATTCAGTGCTCACAAACATCAAGAGTCTTGCTGCGGGTGATATTATTGATTTAAAAACAATGGCTTTAACGACCACGAATCTAGATGAAGTGGGAGAAAGCGTCCTTTGGTTTCAATATCTTATCAATAAAATCATTCATTCAACTGAAGAACTGTTATACGGGTCTGAACTGATTGGAAATCAGGCTGGTGAGTACCAATCATCCTTTGAATCTCTGTTGAGTACGGCTACAGAGATTGCTCGTGCCATGAATGATGTAAGCGAAGATGCTGAAGAAATTTCTGGAGTCATTCAAGAAATTAGAGAAAGCATTCGGAATTATAGGACAGAACTGGTGCGATATGACGAGGATATGAACACGCTTCATCGTTCTATGAGAGACTTGCTGAAGGAACTTAGAATCTTATCTTTAAACACGTTCATTGAGCTGGAACGATCCAAGAATGATGCTAAGGGCATCGAAGCCATCGTCGGAGTCTTCACGACGTTGGCAACAGAAGTGCAAGCAATTACCGGTACCGTGTCATCGTTAAATGAACAAGTGAGACAGGCTACTGAGCACTTCAAGACACGCATCACGGCCAATTTCAAGGTGATTTTAGATAATGTTGATCAGGCTACTGGTCGCATTGTATCTCTCTCTAGTAGGTTTGAAGAAACAATGGCGGCAGTCGAAGAAGAAACAGCCATGATCAATGAATTACAAGAACCAACGCAACGGTTGGTCGATCTTGCTCGTACCTTGGAACAAATTGCTCGACGGATGGGAACTGTTTATGATACAGAGAACATCGAGATGACAATGGGATGAAATGGATCCAAGACTTAGTTAGGATCTTAAACCAATTACTTGTCTTGATGATCCTTTACTCGTGGTAATTTTTCTTTTTTATCGTTTTTTATTGGTTTCCTTTTCGTTATTATCGTCATAGAATGCGTGGTTTAATTTTGTCATTGACATTACAGTCCTCCTTGCTCCTAGGAGAAAAGCCATTCAAAATTTTTTCGTTAGGGATTTGATGACTTATTATGGTTCTATTTCCTTCTTGGTGAACTGAATGGCTTGGTAGTTTTCTTTATTACTATCTGTTCATCGATTTTCTAATGCTACTAAGTCTACTAATCATCTTGCTGAACTTTGTTATGGAATCCTTTTTATAGCGATAAAACTAGGTAATTAACGGATGGAATCTCTCTACTTGATTTCATCTACATCGTACTAAAATAAAAAAGATGTTTTTCTAATGATAAATAGCATTTCTTAAAAAACCGAAATTATTAAGCTTTATTTACGTCACTTATGTAAAAATCGGGTCGGTGGTGAGAGATGGGCAAGAATAATTGGTTTAGATTTTTTGGATTGGGAATGTTACTGGTATTGATCACTTCCATCCTTTTGTTCTCCTTTCCAACACGTTCCTTTGTTTCAGACAGTCATGTCCAATTAATTTCTAACATCAATAGGACATCTTTTGCTCAGAATGCTCCAGAAAGATTTCCATCTCAACTTATGATAAGTTCAGTCCCATGGATTTGGACAGAATATGATTATTTAGACCTTGATCGTGATTTTAACGTCGATACGTTTTTCATCAAAGTAAGACTGACTCCAGAAACTTCTGGTCAGTCCCTGAATTTTAATCGGACGATTGATGCTTATTGGCAGGACCCCATTTCTGGGAGCTGGATCTGGGTAGATTCTATTTCAGATGTTCTCGTGAGAACAGTAGTGAATCCAGGGATGGAAATCATCTGGCCGGGAGCATGGTCAGCTAACGATAATGGTTCATTCAAGTTTACAGTCACTATCATCGATGTGAGTTCGAATCAACTTCTTTATCAAGAAGAGATTTACCCAACATACATGGACGCCTATCAAGGACCTCTTTATGAGTCAGTGATTGCCTGGTCTACAACTAATCTCAAGGATTATGATTTTGATGGGTATGATGATACCTTCTGGTATCATTTTACCGTGGCCGTCTTGGCACCCCTGGACGTGGCAAATTTCGAGATTAATTTTGATGTATTTCTGTGGGATGGGGTGACTGGGTCTTACATGCGCGTGTATCATGATTTCAAGACTTATTCCGTGGATGTGGTAAAAGAAGGAGGTACTTGGAACTGGAAGTTGGCATGGCCAGCAATCACGAATGGCACGTTTGCCTTCAACGTGACCATTTCAGAAACAACAGTAGGATCAGCTTGGAGTCAGTATGATGCTGGAATTTATATTTCTGATCGTTATGACGGTAATCCTTATTATCTCTTAGAATTTAATTACTTTTACTCCGATGAGACGTGGAATAACCAGCCAACATCCGATATTGATACATTATGGGTAGGATTATGGCTCTATTTCTTCAATTATACTGGGAGCATCACCTTTAACGTGTTAATTGATCCTTCTTTTTGGAACACTACCAATCAGACCTGGGTTCCTGATGCACAGTTTTCCAAGTTGTTTAGTCTCACGCTTGATGTACCCAATTTAGGATTTAGTTACTACATGCAAGTTCCTTGGGGTGCACCAAGGGATGGAAATTACACTTTTGTCATTTCTGTTTGGGACGATCTCTTGCCAAATACAACAGACACTTGGATGATAGGTGACAGTTGGTTCGAAGAATTCCTGGGCCATGATTCGGGCGCCTTCATGACAACTAATGAATGGTTCAACTTGGAAGATAATGATTATGATGGTCTTCCAGACAGCGTCAGCTTGGGGGTTGATCTCGTTTTTTACGCAAGACAACCACATGGCCTCCTAGATGTGACGAGTCGTCTGTATTATTGGGAGAATGCCACGGGTTCTTGGATTTTGGTTGATGAGAGGTTTGATGTATACAATAACTCTGAGTGGCTATCCCCACCTTCAGAAACAAACGTTTTTTATGATTGGTATTGGGCTGGTCTCTTCAAGGCGCCTCAGGATGGTGTATATCGTGCTGAGTATGAATTAACGGACTTGTTTACTAATACCTCCATCTACATTACTTATGATAACCTAACCTTGCACGCTTGGAACGTGAACACCCCCATAGGAGCTAATGTTTATTGGCACGAGGGGGATTGGGACTATGATGGTTTTCTTGATACGATATCACTAGATTTTGATATCTACTTTAACATGGACAGTAATTTCACTGAACATCAAGCGCAGCTAGAGTATCTAGTCGAGATTATCGAACTTCAGACGAACACGACTGTCTGGTCATTCCATCAAAACGAAAGTATCATGTTCTCACGGACAGGAATGGGATGGTTTGGAAAGCACATCACGTGGCATTCACCGACTGCTGAGTCCTATCTCGTTGTCGTTAGCCTCATTGACAGGAATGGCTCTCTGAATCTTTATCAAGAGTTCGAGTGGTCCTCAGAAGATCCTCAGTATCAAGAACCACTTGACATTTTCATTACTTGGAGTGAATTAGATACTGATTATGATTCTGTTAGCGATATGCTCGTGGTTACCTTCACGTTCAAGTTACTAATCAGCATTCCCGAGCCTCAGTACTTTGATCTCAACATGGAGGTTTTGCAAAAGTCTAACACTGACCCCAGTGGAATTAATTGGGTAGATTCCCTTTGCAAGTGTAACATCACCATTAACGGGAATCCTGGAGATCAACGTGTCTTTAACATGACCTGGTCTCCACCACGCACTGGAGAATATCTTTTCAAAGTTTGGGTACATGATTACTACATCGCTGAGCCAAGGCAAGGGATGGATTTCACTTGGAGAGTTATTGATCTTCCAGGAGAACCACCTCAAACAACCACGCCTCCCACTACCTCCGAACCTCCGATCTCTTCAAATGAAACGACAAGTCCACCAATCGGTGGTAATGAAACCACTAATGCCCCGCCACCTCCACCGACTTCACTCATCACGCCAGGATTTTCATTAGGAACGATGTTCTTAGTATTCGTCATTGGAACACTCGTATCGTGGTTACTGAAGAAACGGAAGTTCCAGAAGTACTGATAGCCAACTTGTACAGCATTCAAGAATTGTTTTTTTCATTTTTTTTATTTAATCTTTTTTGTTTTGTCTTATGATGAATTTGTTTTTTGTTTTTTGAAAAGAGTTGAAAACAATTGTTTCCTTGAAATTAGAGTCGCATTCTCGAGAGTTATTCAGTCATCCCTTTCTTTTAAAAGATGTTTTTAAAAACCCACTCGTTCCTTTAAATACTCCACAGGACAAGTGAATTAAGCTGTTGTTTCCAGATACGATTTCTGGAATTGATGATGTTAAGCGCATTTAACTCCAGGGAAGGCAAACTATTTAAAATCACTCTCTCGAAAGAGTGCTTTGAAAATCTGATCATGAACTTTCAATCGTGAGCGGGTGCTAAACATGAGAGATTTTATCATTATTGGATCTGGGACATCAGGTAGTGTGATGTCTTATTACCTGACAAAAGCTGGATTTGACTGTCTTCTTTTAGAAGCTGGGAAAGAATACACGGCAAAAACATTCCCGGGAAATGAAATGGATTATAATGCTCAGATGTTTTGGAACGGAGGAATGGACATTAATGCCAATGCAACCTTGGCATTTCTAAGGGCCAAGTGTGTTGGTGGTGGTTCCGTGGTGAATCAGTGCTTGCTTGACCGTTTTGATGAATTCGCCTTGGAACCATGGAGAAAAGAGTCTAGAATTGATTTTTTTACGGAAGACGCTCTGGCTCCGCATTATGACGAGGTGGAAAGTCACATTTCTCTCCAAAAAATCCCAAAGAAGCATTGGAATCGTAATGCTGAGATTTTTGTTGAAGGTTTCGAGAAATTGGGATATAAATGGGCTCCATTACGACGAGGACAAACCGATTGCGCAATCGAGCAAGGGAATGATTGCATTGTTTGTCTAGGAGGTTGTCCACGAGATTCAAAACAAAGCATGCTCGTGACCTTTCTTCCCAAAGCTAAAGACAATGGCTTAAGTCTAGAAACGGATGTTGAAGTTCTGAAAATAAAAGATCATGGTGACAAGATTACCGTTCACGCACGAAAGAATGAATCATCTGTTGAATATGAGGCGAGACATTGCGTGTTAGCAGCTGGAGCTTTAGGTACAACTAAAATAATGCTTGCCTCGGGTTTCAAGAAAGAGCTTCCAGTTGTTGGTGAAGGATTTTTCTGTCATCCTCAGATCATGAATTTTGCCGTGTTTGATGAACCCGTTGATTCGCACAAAGGAGCCTTTCAAGCTGTCAAGTCTGATGATATGGGGATGCGACAACAAGGTTTCAAGTTGGAAAACGTGTTTGCACCACCCATTGCTGTCGCTATGCTCTTGCCCGGGTTTGGAAAAAAACACCAAGAGTGGATGCGCAGATATAGATACCTTGCTTGCATCGAAGTTGCCGTGCGAGACGTGGGAAGAGGCAAAATTGGCCTTGATAAGCACGGTCGCCTCAAGATCGATAAGAAACTCACCAAAGAAGATAGAAGAAGGGCCGAAAGGGGAATAAGCACGGTACATGAGATTTTCAGAGCTGTTGGAGCTAAGGAAATATTCACTGCCCCATTTTGGTTTGGCCTTCACTTGATGGGTGGATGTGCCATTGGCGTTGATCCCAAGAAATCCGTGGTCGACCGGAATTTCCAAGTAAGGGGACATCCGAATCTCTACATTTCTGATTCAAGTGTCTTTCCAGCAGCTCCCGGTCTTAATCCAGCTTTAACAATTATGGCTCTCACGCATCGTGCGAGTCAATCTATCATTGATAATATCTAGTTGTTGAAATTATAATATCTAGTTGTTGAAATTTAGTCTAGCAAGAAGGTGGTGGAACGTGAACCAAGAAATTACCTCACGATATCTTAGTAAAAGAGAAATAAAAGGTTTAAGGAAAATTGGGGATATCATAATCCCACGAAATGGTCCATTTCCATCTTTTTCAGAAACTGGATGTTTGCAACACGTGGATGATGCTGTAGCCTACTTGGATCCTATCGATCTCAAAGATCTAAAATCTTTCCTTGCGGTCGCCTCATTCTTACCAGGTTTTATGATAAAACTCGTTCTTCGCTTGTTAGAATGGGGCACGTTTTCTCTGCTCAGAATGGGTAACCTGGGGATTCGTGGTGTTGTTTATAGTCTTTATTATTCTAACAAGACAGCAACTGATTACAAGGGGACGAAGCCTCATGAAATGATAGGATACCAAGTGAAAACAATACCGTTGAAGCAATAACTTGTCATTATTTACGATATTTCTTAAAGAATTGAATGAGGTGATTGTTTAAAATGAGTACGATTCCAGTACATGATCCCTTGACGGGAGAGCATCTCTATGACATCTCGGAAACTCATGAAGACGACATCACGGAGATCTTTGCGCAGGCCCGCGAGGCTTTTCAGTATGTTCGTTTACTTAGCATCAAAGATCGGCTGAATTACATCACGCACCTTAAATCATATCTTGTAATGCATCAAGAAGAAATAATAGAACGAATCATCTCTGAAACGGGAAAGTCGCGACTAGATGCCCTAGTTTCTGAAATTTTTTCAGTGTTGGATCATCTAGAATATCTCGAAAAAAATGCGGAACGAATCCTTTCGGAGAAAAAAGTTGAGACTCCCTTAGCCTTGATGGGAAAGAAGTCGTACATTTATCACGATCCACTAGGCGTGATTTTGGTCATCTCTCCATGGAATTATCCATTTTATCTTGCAATCGTGCCCGTCACTTCTGCTTTTGTTGCTGGAAATGCGGTGGTTTTCAAGCCTTCGGAACATACTCCGCTGAAAGGTCTCATCGAGGAGATTGTTGATGCCTGTCAATTTCCAGAGAATTCCATCCAAGTAGTATATGGAAGTGGCATCACGGGCGAACGTCTCATTGAGCAACGTCCCAGCAAGATTTTCTTCACCGGTAGCGTGAAGACTGGTAAGAAAATAATGGCCCAGGCATCCAAGTATCTCATTCCAGTTGAACTTGAACTCGGTGGAAAGGATGCTATGATCGTGTTCGATGATGTTAACTTGGAACGGACAGTTGCTGGTGCCATTTGGGGTGCCCTCACGAATTGTGGACAGTCTTGTACTTCCGTGGAAAGACTTTACGTGCATGAAAAGATTTATGATCAATTCGTCTCACTTCTCAAGGAACAACTCAAGGAACTGCTTGTGGGAGATGGACGATCGCCTGACATTGATGTGGGAAGTATGACTGCCGAATTTCAAGTAAAGATCGTGGATCAACACTTGAAAGACGCAGAATCAAAGGGAGCTTTCATTACCAAGTTAGGAAATATGCGTTCTTCAGACAGTAAACTCATGCTTCCTCCCGTAATAGTTGAGAATGTCACAGACAACATGGAGATTTGGAACAAGGAAACTTTTGGTCCAGTCATTCCAGTCGTGAAATTCAAGACGGAAGAAGAAGTCATTCGTTCAGTGAATGCTTCACCTTATGGTCTCAGTGCCAGCGTGTGGTCAAAGGATCTTGATCGTGCCAAGCGTGTTGCACATCAGCTTGAAGTGGGTAATGTTTCCATTAACAATGTCATGCTCACGGAAGGCAATCCAGCGTTGCCCTTTGGTGGTGTCAAGGAAAGTGGT
>JAJRXH010000448.1 GCA_024276395.1 archaeon | reverse complement strand
TTTACCGATATTTAGTTAATAATCAAGGATAATCAAGGAAATAGGCGCGAGATGTCATAAATGAGGGGGAAATGGAACAATGGAACAATCTATTTAAATCAAAGATAACTGAGTCCGTTGCGAAGAAAGAAGGAATCAGAACTTTGGATGATAAAAAAGGAAAAGCGACTTTTCTGGAATTTAGCATGTGATGTATGAGGAGGAATGTTCTTGCGATTCTTAGAATCGCTTTGTTGGTTGACCTGGCTGTAAACCTAGGACAATCCTTTTTCTATAATTGCTCTTGTTTCTTTTTCTGGGAATGGGACTATGACGTTCTTTTCTTGGTACTTTAGGCGTTTGATCTCTTACTTTACCAGCCTTTGTCAGAGAACCATGTGATCCTGCCATTATTTTTCACCTAAACTTGTAATGAGGGGTTTCTTCTAATCACTGCTCATTCTACATCTTTATTAAAGTTTTCCTTGTCAGCACTTCCACCGAGGCAGCACGGCCTCTGGACGAATGTTTTCATTGCTTGATTTTTTTTAATGCATAATTCACTATTTCTCTAGCAATGTTCTTCTTTGTGGTATTTTGTAGTCCTTTCCATCCAGGACATGCATTTATTTCCAGCACTACTGGACCTTTTCTGCTCTTGATTATGTCTACGCCTGCAATTTCTAGCTTGAGGAGCGTGGCTGCTTTTAGTGCAAGAAAATTTTCCTCTTCTGTGGGATTATATGCAGTTGTTTGTCCTCCACGGCTAAAGTTGGTGCGCCATTCAGTTCGGGTACGGGCGACTCTTTTCATTGCTGCTATTACTCGATCTTCAATGACGAATAGCCTAATATCTTCGTATTGATGAGATTTCTCTTTTTCTGGTGCGTTGGAATGTAGAAATTCTTGAACTATGACCATCGTGTTGGGATTTTGGATAAATAGAGCTTCAATGATCTCTTTTGTTGCCTGAAGATTGTTGCTTCTTATGACGCCTAGTCCTGCATAGGAATCCAGCAGTTTGATGACAACTGGATGCTTGAAATTCTTTAATTGCTGCTCTAGCTGATGTGGATTCGTGATTAAAACCGTATTTGGGATGGGAATTTTATTTCTTGCTAGAACTTGGTAGGTGAGAAACTTATTCCGGCTTAAAAGTAATCCTTCACTCGAGAGCGTTGTGGGAATTCCCATTGCTTCTAAGTGTTTTAGAATGACGATTCCTTGTCGTGTGAATGTCCTTCCAATTCTTGGGATGAAGACATCGATGAACTTGACTGAATGTTGAAGCAACTTGAGATCTAATCCATTTTTGAGTGAAATTTCGGCTCTTAGGTATGGCGTGGGAAGAAAGATTCCTCGAACGTTTCTGAAACGTTTTAGTTCATAAAGTAGTTCTTTTGTCGTGTATATGTCTCTTTTTTTCGAGATCACGCCGACGTATAACAATTTTCTTTCCTCAATTAATCTGCTCCAAATTTTCACGTGTTAGTTGTTTCTGCGAGTTTCTTTGCATTCGCTTGATTGGTCAATGTTTCGTGGCTTCTTTCGTATCATGTGATGTGGTGTTTTTGTCCTTCTTTAAACTTAATTGACAAGACTAAAAGAAGGAATGTGCCAACTATTCATTTTTTCGAGATAACCTTGAGGAAGTCGCTAACAAGTCGTGCATTTGTGTATTATTGTAAAAAAGTTGGGAAAGATGTAAATGATGGAATGAAAGAATGAAATATTCTATCATAATCTGCTTAGATAGTTTCTGAACCACGTGTAAATCCAGAAGAATGCAAGAACCAACGTTATTCCTAACGCGTAATCGACGAAAAATGCAACTTCTGGAGGAAATTGCTTGAATTTTGGGTCAATGAAATCTAATTCTTGTATCAAAGGATATATTCCTAGAAAACCAATATTATATACGAGACCGATGATCCACGATGCCGTGAGAGTATCCGTTATTGCTATTTCTCGTCCTTGACTTCTTGTCTCGGCAAGAGATGCGATTGACAAGCCGATGATTATCGTGCTTACCGCTATTAGAAGAAGTAAAATTCCCATATATTCCTTTGGAATGGCTTCTTGGAAGGTATAACGGTAGGTAAAGGCGACTGTTGGTAATTGTAGCACGATACCAAGTCCTAAGGCAGCTAATAAGAGACCAAAATTTTGTCGATATTTCCATTTAATGTTCATTTTGTACACGTAAATCGCCTCGAGAGTATCTATTCTATTTGATGATGAAGAATAATTCCCAAAGACGCGGAATTATTAGAAACTGGATGGATAAACAATTATGGTTGTTATCCATGGATGTTATGGACTACCTTTTTTTGAAAATGATTTTACTTTCTCTGCGGCGTTCAGTGATATGCTTTAGCATCAATTTTAATTGTTCGTCAGTGATGGGCTGTCTTAATTGGTTTGCTTGAGCTAACTGGATGATTTGATTTTCAAGAATAGTTGCGTATTCTGGTCGTGCCATTTTGATGTTATTCAGGCGTTCTCGCGCTTCTGGTGTTAAGGCAGCACGGAGAATTTGCTGACGACGGATTTCTATCTCTTTTTGGATTTCTTGTTCTTTAGCTTGCTGTTGTAATTGCATTAATCGTTGTCGTTTTAATGCTTCAAGTTCTGGATCTTCACTCATATTCTTTCACCTCGTTTAATTTACTCCTGGCACCTCCCAGCAGGTATCATTTTTGTGTTTTGCAATTGCTTGAATCAATAAACGTAGCCAAAACATATCCATGAAATATGATTTCATCTCTTGTTAAACACGTGTTCACTACTTATAAATTTCCTTAATTTTATCTACAATTGATTAAATTGCAGATATTTTAATCCACGCGTGATAACACTACTACCTACTATACTTCTCTAGATTATTGATTCCTACCTCGTCATTTTCGCTGAAATGAG
>JAJRXH010000447.1 GCA_024276395.1 archaeon | reverse complement strand
CATAAATCCAATCACATAGAGTTCTTCGTCTATATTACTAGAAATATTTCTACTTCATATTAAAAATTTTCAAGAAAGCTTCTTTCAGGAAATCAATGAATATTTACTGTAATGACATCTCGGATCATTAAGGTTTCGTGCTATTTCTTGGTTGGACAAAATCACCATACTATGTTGAAGCACGGCAAGAACGACAATGGCTTTCCAAGGCGTCTTTCTTCTTCGGCAACAGAACATAAGCCACGCGAAGAGCGAATAGATGCCATTCGACTCCTCGAGGACTGTATGAAAGACTTTAGGTAAGACTTGACAGCGTTTCACCTACTTTCTGAAGTTAATTGGCGAGTTGATGGGATAGGCACCAATGATGAGGCGGTGATTCGTGAGATTCTTTGTCTGGCGAGAGAGAAGAGAGTTTCAGCGATGAGACCCGTGAGACCCCGGTACAGAGGTAGTAAAGAAATCGTAACAGCGCAGAGGTATGGTCGCTGGATATTGACGGGCACTTACAAGGCTTTTTGTAGTCCGGGTCGTTGGTTGACCGTTTATAGCGAGGCAATGAGGGTTTCCTCCCAGAACACGAGATAGAAAATGAGGAAACGGAGTTGGAAGCGGTGAGAAGCGAGAAGATCTCCTGTCTTAGTCCGGTACAAGTTGACGATGGAACGCAACTGTTCCAAGAGTGGCGTGATAACGCGAAAGAACCCTTTGACACCTTCAGCTCGGTCATCAAGAGTGTGCACGGCGAAATACGTGATGGCACCGGTAGTGGTGCATAATGATAACGCCCACTCACGAGTACGACATTTAAAAGAAGTCTGGCAGATACCCCTACCTGAAGGAAAACGGTTCTCATCGAAAATTTCAGATTATTTCTCCACGAGACGGTATCATACTCCTCCTTTACACGTGTTTCGATCGTCCCCATTGAATTCAATGTTATCGACGTTTTTCAAGAAATGAGAGTTTCGGAATAGTCTAAAAAAATAAGTCGCCATCATCAGATCTCATGATGAATGAACATCTAGCAGAATGACCAAAAAAACATAAAAACCAAAGCTGTACAAAAGATAATATCTTTTACTTTGACATGCGCAGCTGCCAAGTTTTAAATAGCTGATCCCATTCTAATGACGTAGATATATGATGGAGGCTTTAAAACGTTGGATCATAGAAACATAAGTGATTCACACACGAACATCGCCGTGGTTGGACCAGCGAATTCTGGGAAGACTACGCTAGTAAGAAGGATTATTGGCCAAGACCCAACAATGACCACACCGACAATTGGCTTTGATGTAAAAACTTTTAGTTATCGAGGAATAAAAATCTTTGTCACGGACTTGGGGGGACAAAAGCCCTTCGTCATTAACTTTTGGGAGAAAATGCTGTCAACCGCCGATGGTGTAATCTTCGTCATCGATGCTGCCGCCCCAGATAAGTTCATTTTAGCTTATGACTTATTCCTTTATGTGCTAAAAAAGATGAACAACGTGCCAATGATCGTGCTAGCTAACAAGCAAGATTTACCAGACGCAGCTTCAGTCGAGGCTCTAGAACAAATATTCAATTTTGAAAAAGCACGAATGCGATTCGGGATAACATCGCTAAAGATATTTCCGGTTTCAGCATTACGCGGTGATGGAGTTACAGAGGCACTAGATCATCTATGGTCACAGATTGTCCTCAGAACTGCCGGGGCTCTTCCACTCATTCATAACATTTTTGTCTATCAGAGAACAACTGGCAGACCACTAGCCTTGGCACAACTAGTACAACAAGGAGATGACCAGAATTCCTCCATCCAAATGAATGATCCTTCTTTGATATCTGCATTTTATGCCGTTCTTACAGTTTTTTCTAAAGAATTTGTAACATCTCCCGTGGTGCAAAGTTTACGATTAAGAAATCCCATTCCCACATCACCCGATTATTTCTTATTTAACTATTCTGACACCAATAGCAACCTAAGTTGTCTCATCGTGACAAGTGGAGAGAGTAACGAAGTTCTAGAAGAATTTATTGCAGAACGAATCATCACATTCTTAAAGATGAAATTCCCCTGGATGATGGACGAAGATGACAACAATAAGAACTATGTTGACATTAACTCTCTAGCTGCCGAGGTCATCGAGCAATTACGGATGTCCTCAGGTTCTTATACCAGCGCTATTAGAGCAATGGACATAAAATCTGTAAGTGAAGACTTACTTTGGACAAAAGTTCTATTATCAGACGAACGAGTACAAGATGCAATTCAAGAAAAAGAAAAGGATGACACGAACCTACAGAAAACCATCAGGGCAATGACAACAAGCATATCGGAGAGTGACCCAAAAAAGATTGATGTAATTACAAGTAAATACGAAAACCCCGCCACTTCTTCATCAAGTAAGGAATCCACCATTATTATAAATCCATCATCGAATCCCATCATCCCAACACTACCATCCGATAAAAATATCTCAATTCGTAAAAAAACCGATGATCGCAACCAAGATGACACACCTTCGTGGTTAATTCAGAAAAAAACAGAAGAGAAAAAAACAGAAGTAGACAAAAAAGATGTGAGAAGAACAGGTAGAAATGATGAAAGAAGCAAGGCTATCACATTAACAACAAAGGAATCGGCTAAGGTTTCTACCAATGAAAAAATCAACGTTAGTAGTGATGATCAAGAACGCGTATTGGACGATGATGACGACGACGAATACTATAAAAAATTTAGACAGTTAAGCATAATGGAACGAGTCAGAGAACTAGAGAAAAGAAGACAAAAAAGGAAATAAAGACTTTTCCGGAGAAAAATTACTTTTTTCTTTCACTAACGATGTGATGATGCTGATATGAAGACAACCATTAACACCAAAGGAAAACATAACTGAGGATATTACTAACTATGAATGAGAGTTGAGAGTTATTCACTAGTCCTTGAAGTATTTAAAAGAATGGATTAGATTATCCTTTAAAAGTAATTTTCAAAAGAAAGGGAGAACTGAATTACTCTCCCACGAATGAACGATAACGGCATCTTACCATACCAATCAAAAGAATTGACGAAACTATCGAAAATTTTCTTTTTTTCAACTCAACTAATCTTTATAACTTTCTTAGTTGAATTAAATTACAAGATTCGCATTACATCATTCATGCTGTAGGAGCAATTTCAAACGTTCTGAATTCACCAGTTGCAGGAAACCAAGTCCAGTCCACTTTTTTAACTATAGATTGCGGTGATCCTTCTTTTTGTAACCATTGCAACAATTTTCTTAGGTTGTCTTCATTTCCTTCTGCCACGACTTCCACCCTTCCATCCCTAAGATTGCGTACCCATCCAGTTAAACCTAACATTAAAGCTTTTTCCTTGGTATATACCCGAAAAAAGACCCCTTGAACCCTTCCAGATATGAACGCGTGTAATCTTAATTTTTTACCTTCATCCACTAACCTTCCACCTCCAAACATAATATATAATGGATAAAAAATCACTTGATCTAGATTACCTTATTTTTATCTCTCATTTTTAATTAAATTTTAAAATAATAGATTGGATGACAGACAGAATGAAATTAAAGAATGATCATTAAAAGTGGATAAAGCTTGTCTAAATACCAGGAGGTCTGTATTCTTCATGTTGCAAGAAAGGTTCGAGCCTGTTCCAATTTTTCACGAAATAGTATAGATACATCACCAGACTAAATGCTGCACAGAGAACACTAAAACCCAATGATAACACATACCCCCATGAAAGAACTATCTCATTTACGGCATTAGTTGATTGACTAAAAGAAGACATGAAAACTTGAATGATCAAATCTCGGTTCATATTAAGATAATAGAGGAAAAGAGTCTCCAGTGCTGATCCCATAAAGGCCAGAAATGCTCCTAACTGTCCCTCATCAGCTTTAAACCAAAAATTATATGGGGCTCGAAGCTTTCCAATTCCCGCCCAAGTAAGAATTCCAATGAATGTCACACTCATAAACAATACTTGAATTCCAGTTATGAGTTGTAGGTTAATGCCAATAATACTTAATTGTTGAATTTCGTCCGTAAGAGGAGATTTAATTTTTACCTGGGCAAACTCAATGAACAGACTAAAAAACCATAGACCAAATGCAAAAAGCATTACGACAGGAGCCCAATCGTGTTTCTCTTGATACGTCTTCTCAATTTCTTTACGAACATCGGTCCTCACTGAAATGTCCTCCAACAAAGGGAAAATAAGCCTCACATATTATCTCATTATTCATGTCCTACTATAGAATCAAACTTTTATAAAATATGTGAAGTTGCGCATCTTACATCCCACAAGTTCAAGTTCTTTCAAGTTATCTTATATAATGTCTCTTATATTTTAACGAGAACAAGAAAAT
>JAJRXH010000446.1 GCA_024276395.1 archaeon | reverse complement strand
CAAACAGAACTAAGGGCAGCATTTTCATAAAATTAAGATCAAAATAATTCACGAGACAGGAATAATCAAGAACTAAAGAAACTCTCAATGTCCAAGGCCTCATCAAGAGAGATTTCTTCCTCAGTAGATTTCTTTTTCATTCGTCTTACTTCAAGAATGTCCAAAACGAAACGCGCACACGGCAGTCCTGGATGACAGCCTCCCACGTGTTCCTCATTCTCCAGCGTACCCGCATCTACAAGTAACTGGTTCTTTCCTTCGCTACATTGGCAGAAAATCTTTCTCTTGGAATTTTTAGACGTGCTTGGCACTGTTATTTCTCTAGCTGATGTAGCGGTCATTAGTCATACACCCAATTCTCTTCTTCAACATCCATTGGGTATCGTTTTTTTAATAATCCTATCTTCTGGAGGTATCATCAAGATATGTGTTTTGAGTAAAAAAACAACACTGGACAGGTTTTAACTTCTGTTTCTCCCTTTTTTAGCATTCTTCGGATTTTTTTCAAGTCTTTATTGCTTGGATTTTTCAGTTTCTTTGAAGGATGCTCATGTGGACCGTGATCACTGAAAACAACAACCATAGTTCTCCCAGCATCTGCTGTGCTGCTCAAAATCTTATTAATCCGTTCAACAATCCGCTGAATGGCAGTCGCATCATCAAACTCAGATTTTCTATGATACACGTTGTCCCTTTCATATTGATGAAAAAAAATGAAGTTAAAGGAGGTAAGATGTTTCAAGGCTGCTTCAGCAGCTTGCTCGTCAGACTTAACAACAATGGACTTCGTGGCGTGCTTTCCGTACGTGTTCACATCCGTATAACGGTCAATGAAACACGTCTTCAAGCCTTCCTTCTCAAGATGTTGCAACAAGCATTTACCATGTTTCGGCATTTTCATCAAAAAGATTTGATTGAGGGCTGATTTCGTGTTAGGAACATCATTCCACATTTCAACGTAATGAAATGGACGAATGAAGGAAACATTATACTTCTTGAAATCTTTTCGGGCCAAGCCATCAAACAAGATCAAGATAAGCCTATCAATTTTAACTAAAGGAAGTGTTTCTGGTAGAAAAAAACGACTACCCTCATAGTAATCACAAATCCATGGAGACAACATTTTCAGGGGAGGCCTCATAGAGAGCAAAGAGATGAGTTCCTTGTTCATGGCCTATCGAGAAACACAATTCTCTAAAGTTTTTTAAGAATGCCAAAAATGAACGGGCAGATCTATCAAGAACTTTAAAGTTCTAACAACTTCACGACTTGCCCTAACACGTTCGTGATGCGATCATGAAATACCAAATCAAATGCAGAGTCATAAATTGTTTCTTCTAGATTCACGATGACCTTTCTTCCGGGTGCTTCCAAAACCAACAAGTTAGCTGGGGAGACCACTAATGAGCTTCCTAAAACAATGAACAAATCCGACATTTCACTAACTTGTCGTGCCCTATTGTACGCTGAAATGGGAAGTGGCTCTCCAAACATCACTACAGATTCTTTTAATAATCCTGAACATTTTTGACAGCATGGCGGATTTTCATTGTCAAGGTTTTTCAGAATTTCTTCCATCTCATATAGTTCACCACAACTTAAACATTCTGCCTTTCTAGCATCCCCATGTAATTCAATCACGTCTGTCGATCCAGCTAAGTGATGAAAACCATCGATGTTTTGTGTGATAACTACGAAGGATGAGTCAGGGTTTGACTCTCGTTTCCATTGTTCGATTCTTGCTAAATAATAGTGTCCCTGGTTTGGTTTTGCGTTCTTTAGTGATTCATACAACTCACCAAAGAAACGCCAGACCTTTTGAGGGTCATGATAAAAAGCATCAATCGTCGCATATTCATTCGGATCATACTTGCTCCACAATCCTGTAGGTGAACGAAAATCTGGTATTCCTGAATCTGTCGACATTCCAGCACCCGTAAGAACAACTATATTTCGTGACAACTCCAAGTACTCAACAAATTCCTTGATTTGACTCATTTTATCCACTTCAACATCTTCACGTGGTTAGATCTCTTGAAACGATTCCTAAGTAAAGAATAATGAAGGAGATTTTTATATCTTGACATCATTTGAATCAAGCAATCAAACTCGAGATTTTAGCAAGAAAAAATGAAACTTGAGAACAGAGCAAAATGTTTTCAACCGTGAAATGGAGTGTCTCTCAGAATCCATATCATTGAGGGAATGCTTCATGACATCCAAAATAGTTGAAGAACTAAAAGCTAAGTTAACCCCAAAGACCAAGCTTTTTACTGCAGGCCCAGTGGCTTGCTTTCCAGAAATATTAGAAATCATGTGCATCCAAATGTTCAGCCACCGTTCCAAGGAATACAAGTGGCTCCATATCGATACCATTAACCGATTAAAAGACTTCTTAGATTGTCAAGAGGGAGAAGTTCTATTGTTCCCTAGTTCTGGAACTGGTTTAATGGAAGCATCCATTCGTAACACCATATCACCGAAAGGAAAAGTCTTGGTTACCATCATCGGCGAATTTGGGGAACGTTATGCTACTGTAATCAAGGAAAACGGTCGTGAAGCCATCAAGCTCAACTTTGACCTCGGCAACCCAGTAAACCCTAAGATTCTTGATGAAACTTTAAGTAATCATGAAGAAGTTGAGGCCGTAACCATCACATACAATGAAACAACCACTGGAGTGCTCAATAACCTAGCTGAATTAGCATGGGTAGTCAAAAATCACGACAAGCTACTGTTTGTTGATGCTGTTAGCGCCATGGGTGCTGCGGATGTCCGTTTTGATGAATGGGGAATAGATATCATCTTCAGTAGCTCCCAAAAAGCGTTCGGAGTCCCACCTGGCTTAGCAATTGGTGCATTCAGTAAAAGAGCACTAGAATTATCCGAAAAAGCCGAAGAACCTGGATGGTACTTTAATCTTTCACGTTATCTCAAGGTCCAACAGAAAAAACAAGGCACGCCTTCCACGCCTCCTATCCCTCAAATTGCCGGACTCAACGCAGCACTTCGAATTGTCGAGGAAATGGGAGGCAAGGAAAAATGGTACTCGATGTATGAACGTCGCGCGAGAAAAATTCGATCAGGCGTGAACACGTTAGGACTCAACGTTCTTGCAGAGAAAGGATATGAAAGTCCAACAATTACCGCTGTATTTTCACCTGAAGGAGTAAAAGGTACGAGAATATACGAAGAAATGAGAAAGAAAGGATTTGAATTAGCTAAAGGATATGGATCCTTGGTGGAGACAACCTTCCGAATAGGTCACATGGGCTACATCTCAGATGAAGACATCGAAGCAATGCTTGATACCCTAGGAGATGTGATTTCAGAATTAATCAGATGAATGGATTTACTTTTCTTTTCTCCATTCTTCTTTTATTTTACACACCAATGTCTTTTAGATGTTGACTAATGGCCTCAACAAGCCGATCAATGTCGCTTTCATCGTTGTAAAGATGTACCGATACTCGAACGTTCCCCTTTCTTAGAGCAACATAAATATTAGCAGATGCTAATGATTCGACAAAGGTAGCTGCTTCTGGAAGAGAAAACACGATGATACCAGAGCGCTCATTCGAATCCAACGAACTAAGTACTTGAACCTGATGATCAAACTCTTCTTGAATTCTATGGATGAAGTAATCAAGAACAGCCATGATGTGACGCTCAATGTTCTTGATTCCAATGGAAGTCAGTACATCAAGAGATTCGCTCATTGCATTAAGAGGAGGCATCAAGCTTGCTTGGAATCTTCGTGCCGTACTCGCTGGAACAAACTCATGATAGGCCATGTTCATGTAATTTTCATCTGCCATCCATCCGATAGTCAACGGATCAAGAAGAATGACCAAGTCTTTCCTACAGTAGAACACTCCAGTGTTAAATGGTCCTATTAACCACTTATAAGAGCCCGAAGTAACAAAATCCACATTTGTTGAGTGAACATCAAGATCCAAGGCACCAAGACCTTGGATTCCATCCACGAGCAAGAAACCATCATTCTCGTGGGCTAACTTGGCAATTTCACGCAGATCTGCACGATACCCAGAACCAAACTGCACGTATGATAGGGCGATCAAACGAACTTTTTCATCTAAATATTCCTCAATCAGTTTAGGAGGGAGACGACCATCTTTCGCTTTTACAATACGGAGATCTAACTTGAATTTTCTGGCAGCAACTTGGTATGGATACAAATTCGTGGGGAATTCTTGATCCGTGACGATGATGGCATCACCCGGATTCCAGTCCATTCCGGTCAAGACCGTAGCTATTCCACCCGCCGTGTTGAAAGGAAATGCCACCTCATCCGAATCACAATGAAAAAGCTTTGAGGTTCGATGACATAGCCGTTCTAAATTTTCATCCAAATCTTTAATGCTAAAATACTTAGCACCACCTCGGGATTTTTTCTCAAT
>JAJRXH010000445.1 GCA_024276395.1 archaeon | reverse complement strand
TTTCAGATAACGAACAAAATACACGAACAATAGTGACTTACTGGATAAAATGACACAAGGGGACAGAACATTCAAAATGAAATGAGACAGACGGCCTCATGGTAACTATAACTCATCATTGCCTTAAAACGGCTCATTCTTGTCTGGTTCAATCATCGGCCGTCAATGAAGGTGACTTGAAGTTTTGCCATTTTTCTTCTGTCATGATTATAGTTGTTCTATAGTCTCTGGCATCAACCCGGTATTGGTTATTTTCACCTTAAACATTCGAGTAGGTGGAATGCTTACACCTCGAACCTTTCGTAATCCCATATATCTCGTGTACTCCTGACTTCCACCTTCTCTCACCATCACGAACTCGAACACGACATCTGCATAGTGACTAAGAATTTGTTCTACCTGCGTTCCGTGCACTCCGCGCACGAGAGAGATGATGTGAATTCCCCTCGTATCTCGAATGTTGGCGCCATATTCATTGATAAAACCTAATACCGTCTGTAAATCTGAATTCAATAACAATGATGTTAAAGAATTAACTGCAGAATCTATTGGCGCTTTTGAGCCGTTCTTCTCCTCTTTTTCTTTAATTTGCGTGAGTTTTCTCATAAGATTATGTGAAAGAAAGTTAGCAGCATTACTCTCCCACGCAATCGTGCCGCCGTAGCCCGAAATTTTCTTGGATGTGGGAGACAAGTCAATAAAATCCCACGTTCTTGAATCCCATCGATAGGCTGATAATTCCCATTGTATCTCAGAAGTTGGTCGATCCAACGACACGTACAATGTTCGAGAATGATAACGAAGATTTCGTAAGTACAGAAGTTGGTGCAAGAAAATATCAAATCCAGACCCAGGATCTCCAATCAAAAGGATTAATGAATTATTCGGTATTCCTGGACGAAGTCTCTCATCAAAAGACGGAATACCAATTTGAATGAGTTCGCGGGTAGCTCCGATTACTGCGGATGACATCTAATGAACACTCCAACAGTTCATATCTTTACTTTCGTGCTCCAGTTACACGCAGACCTATTTAAGCAATGCCATTGGCAATGCCATCCTAATGATACCAGTTATAAATGTCGAAACCAAAACTATAATTGACTTGGATGAGGCTTTAATCGATGCTAATCAAGAATAATTGGGCTTTTTTCATTTCAAAAAACAAGATAGAATGGCAATTTTATCAAGAAAAAGACCCTGAATTCATCGATTCCCTAGTTCGACTAACGAAAGCTCTCCAATCCTTCGGTGAAGAATTTCTGGGAGAAGCAATTGGCTCATTAGTGATTGGAAAGGCCAACACGGATACCTCGGAATTATTAACAATCCTGTTCATTCGCCTGAGTTTCGATACCTATCTAGTTATTTCACAACCAGAAACAACAGCTCTCTTACTAGAGATGATCGAAAACATTCAAATTCCAGAAACACTTAGAGATCAAGTTAGGGGAGTCCTCATTGGTGCGGCTCTGTCCACTTATTCACGATTTTGGGGCTCTGACCTTTACGTGCGACTTCAGCAGCAAATCGATGAAATTTTTCAACATTGCCTCTCTCTAATCGGAGCAGAAAACAGAGTTCATGTTGGCGGTGGAACGTGTTCACTAGCGGAGTTATCTATGTCCGAACTAATTCTATTTCATCATTTTCTCCAAAAAACTCTAGAAACAAAAAATGAGTTTCAAAGCCAACAAGAATGGAGCCTAATTGCCGATTTAGCTGGAGCACCCATCTATCTCATCTGGAATCTCGACGAACAATTTGCAGCAAGTTTAACTGGACTATTATGCGTCATCCACACCTTTACCACATCAAGCTTTGGATATAAGCCGATTGAAATGGCCTTTGGTATCTCCAACTTAGTAAAATTATCATTTTTTTCAGGAAAAGATGTCTTTTGTGCCATGGCACAACCAAAACAACTACTAAAACGTCCTTCATTCAACAAGGCACTTTTAGGAATTAATAAACAAGCTCTATCTGACATTCAGCTAGAACTACGCACGTTCATTGAGAGGCAGGTAGCTGAGGAATACACACGTTCCCTTAAAAAATTACCATTATCCTCCCTACTAACTCGTTATACTGGGAAAATTTCCGAAGAACTGGCTTTCATATCGCCCAAGACAAAAGAAATCGTGGGGCAAGTCACCCAATTCATCGAACAGACACTCGAGGCCATGACAATGGACCACATCATTAATGACAGTCTCT
>JAJRXH010000444.1 GCA_024276395.1 archaeon | reverse complement strand
ATCGGGATAGATTTAGCAAATAAGGAAGTTGGCAAGGTTTCTCCCATCCCTCATGAGACAAGAGATGTGGTCACGTTAGAAAATTGCATCCTGGAGGCAGACGGATATGGTGTTGTGAACATGACCATCGTGGATACGCCGGGCATTGCAACATATGTAGATTATCGTAACTTCGTGAGAAATCATAATCTGACAAAGAAAGAAGCGATCGAAAGGGCAAAAGAAGCTACAAAAGGTGTTATCAAGGCAATTGAGTCCCTTGACCAGCTTGATGCAGCCATTGTCGTCATAGATACTACTCGTCCTCCTTTCAATCAGGTAAACTTGATGATTCTAGGGAACTTGCAGGCAAAGAACATTCCAGTCATTGTGGCTGCTAACAAGATTGATTTGCCAGAGGCCAATCTTGAGTTGGTTCAAGAGACATTTTCTGGAAATCCAGTAGTTCCAATATCAGCGCTTCGTGGCGATAACATACCTGCACTGTATGAGGCCATTGTTCAATTAGTAAAATAAAAGGGGGATATCGAGTGAGTGACAGAAAATTACAAGAAAAAAAAGATGAAACTGAAAAAAAATTGAAACCCGCCTCAGTGTCCATAGATTTCATCACGGAGCAAACCTTGGAAAATCTTAGTCCAGAAGATCGTTGTTCGTTGATGCTTGAACGCTTATTGCAATCACGAGTGGTGGTTTTCGAAGGCAGTCTTGCTCCACAAGAACAGACCATGCTCATCACCCATACCATGAGACGAATTGATCATGAAACTTTTTGGGGTATCGATATCCATACGCATGAACATCGTAAAAAAACGAATGGCAAGTTATTCCGGAAGGGTCAGAGCTTGAAGTATACCGTGATTCGTCCAGTCCACGTAAACGTCGAATTTACACCTATTTGATTTTTTCTACTTCTTTTCGACATTTTTTTCATGAAAACTGGTAGTGGAGGATGACGACAATTAAAAGGACGGGAGAAGGATTATTGTTACGTTGTCCAGATTGCGGTCATCATTTGATTGTTGAAACGTTGAATGAAGTTAAAAATAGGAGATGCACGAATTGTGGAGTTAGCGGTCAATTCAAGGCAGTTCCCTTGAAGAATGGCCTTACAATGGTGGCCTCCTCTCATTCAACTTCATTAGGTGGGAAAAAAGAAGACGAAAAAAAAGTAGTGGTGCCAATACCCTTTCTTCATCAACATGTTCATTCGACATCTTCCTTGATGAAAGATGATGAAGAAATAATGATGCGAGTGAAAGATTCAATTCGTGATGAAGACGAACTCGTGAATGGCCCCTCTTTAGAATCGAGTGATGATTTCGTGAGTGTAAGAGAACTTGAACTAGGAATATATCAAATCAACCTTGATTCACTGTTAAGAAAAAAGACAAGTGGAGTTCTTACAGCTGGTGTGGGAGAGGGAATTTACGTGATTCGTCTTCCAGCAAAGAAGAGATCCCAGCCCAAAAAAGAAAAATGAGTGACGGAATGCCGGTCGAAGATGGGATTTATGTGAGCTGGTCATTCGGTAGTAGTAGTATACTGAGACACTTCATTCAACTGCTTTTAGTTTAACTTGACGGTTTTGGTCATCATAGTCAACGATGCCTAGATCTTCGAGCAATCTAAGTTTTCCTCGGAGTAAAGCTGGAGAGATTTCCAGCTCCTTGGCCATGAGATCAAAATCAACGCTTTTATCTCCTCTTGAAGCTAGAAAAACGATAATTCTGCCTTCATCGGACTGTCTCAAGTAATTTTGGGCATGTACTGCCAAGGCTTTGAATTTGATAGTCTCTTTCTGTAAATTATTAACCTCTTCCTTTAACTGTGCTTTTTCTCTTTCAGCATCTTGTTTAAAGGATTCGAGGGCTTGATCTAGGGCAATCTTGGCTTCTTTTTCTTTTTGCAATTCTTCTTTCACTTGCCCCAGTTCGTCTTGTATCTGTTTTATCTGATTTTCT
>JAJRXH010000443.1 GCA_024276395.1 archaeon | reverse complement strand
TATTGATCTCGTAAAGCGACTTAAACATCTAAATGAAGAATTTGATCCCTTGTTTGTTGTCCGGGATGATGTTGAAAAGCAAGCAAAAACATACTTGGAAAAGGCCATTGGAAACAACGACCGATTTGTACTACTCTGCGAAATGAATGGCAGAATTGTAGGACTGCTAAAAGCGCAGCTCAAGGAAAGAATGTTCTATGAACCAAGAAAAGAAGGAGCAATCGTGGAATTTTATCTGCTTCCAAGTGCAAGACAAAAAGGCTTAGGCGCAAGAATGTTGAAAGAAGCTGAAGATCGACTCAAGTCCAGAGGTGTCCAGTTAATCACGGCTGAATTTCCAACACACAACAAGATTGCCATAGAATTTTACAAAAAACAAGATTATCACCCCATCTTAAATATCTTCGGAAAAAAACTGGATTAAATCCTCTGAAATTCTCCATTCACCCTTTTTCCACTTTTTCTTTCTTGGCTCGAGGCAGCAACTTCTAATGCCCTTGATACTTGTTACAAGAAGCTGCAGTCCGTGACCTTCTTGAATTGATGATCGTAAAAAACAGAACATGCCACTGAAATCAATAAAATAGCCATTATTAGATCTTTTTTCATCTTTTTCAATCATAAAAGATGATTAATCGAATAAATGCCTAAACAAGCATCTAAGAAATTTATACACATGACGAACAGTTTGTAAAGGATATTCATCACTCAACACCTTTTTTCCTTTTCCCATGCCTTAATAATAATATCGGACAAGAAAATCATCACCACTTAATTCAATTAACAATAAAAATAACTCAATAAATTGTCTTCTTGGTAAAAATGACATTGAAAGCTGCTCGTACTAAAATCGTAGCCACCATAGGTCCTGTTTCAGATTCACCAGATAAAATTCAACAGTTATGGCAAGTCGGAGTAGATGTATTTCGTCTCAATTTTTCGCACAGCACGTTCAAGGAACATAAAAAACGAATAGAAATCATCAGAGAAATCACCAATGATCAAGCCGGTATCCTAATTGATCTTCCTGGTCCAAAAATACGAATAGGTGAAGTTGAACCTAATACCGTGCTCCTAAATGGCACGGAATTTATCATCACGACTCGTCCAGTCAAAGGCAACTCCAATCAAGTATCAGTCACTTACAAGGACCTTCCAAAGGATGCCAGCCCTGGACAACACATCTCTTTAGCAGATGGATTAATACAACTTCGAATTAAAGAAATTGTTGAGGACACTGACATCATATGTGAAGTTCTTCATGGTGGTCCATTATTAAGTAGAAAAGGACTCAATGCGCCGGATGTACCCTTGAATTTATACTTTCCTACTGAAAAGGATTGGAAAGCCCTTGAATTCTCCATTGAATTAGATCCAGATTTTTATGCTCTTTCATTTGTTAGAAGAAAACAAGATGTTGCCAGGATTAGAGATTTTATCAATTCAAAATACAAGAAGGCTGCGCTTATTAGCAAGATAGAGCATCGTGATGGATTAAGAAATTTCGATGAAATTTTACGTCTTTCAGATGGCATAATGGTGGCACGAGGAGACCTTGGTGTTGAAATACCAGTAGAACAGGTACCGATTGTACAAAAAGAACTCGTAGCAAAATGCCGAGCTGCCGCGAGACCCGTCATTGTCGCTACACAAGTCCTTTCCAGTATGACCACTTCACCAAGACCAACACGTGCGGAGGCAAATGATGTCGCAAATGCAATCCTCGATGGGGCGGATGCTCTAATGCTCTCAGAAGAGACGGCAAGTGGGAACTATCCAGTGGATTCAGTCATGTACATGGAAAAAATCGCTAGATCCATTGAGAAATACCTAGAAAAGCCCATCGACCGATATAGCAGCGAAAAGCCTGATGTAGCAGAACTAATCGGACAAAGCACGGCATTGTTGTCCGCCAAGCTCGATGTTGCTGCCATCATCACGGCAACTAGAACGGGACGCACCTCCCGTTACGTGGCAAAATACCGCCCAAAATTACCCATTCTTGCAGCTACACCCGATCCAAAAACATTCAAGCAATTAAACCTGGTCTGGGGTGTTTACCCCCTTCTCATCCCCGTGACGACGACAACAGACGAACTAATCCTCACGGCACTAAAAAAATCCTTGGAATCAGGCTTCATAGTAGAAGACGACAAGGTCCTAGTTATTGCTGGGACTATTCTTGGTTCTCCTGCAAAAACCAATTTTCTTCAAGTACTCAAGGTCAGCGACACGTTAGAAATTGCAAGAGCTCTCCAAGAAAGAAAAAATAGAGGAGATGAAACAAGCAAAGAATCTGATATTGAATCAAGATAACGTAAACTGATTTCATTTAGTCAAGAATCCGTTGTCGTACAGTTCTTGAATTCCTTTTTTCACGTGTTCAATGGAGGTCTTGTATGCAGTCAGTTCTTCTTCATTTAGGTCTAGTTCCAAAACTTCTTCTACACCATTTCTTCCTAAAATAACCGGTGCACCAGCATAAACATCTGAAAAACCATACTTGTTATCAAGATAG
>JAJRXH010000442.1 GCA_024276395.1 archaeon | reverse complement strand
CATTAGTGGTATGCTTGCCGTTCTCTTGGCAACCGACTTTCTTACCTTGTATCTCGCCTATGAGGTTGTTGGTCTCTCCTCATACTTTCTGGTAGCTTTCCGGAAAAAGAACAAGGAGGCCATCGAAGCCTCTGTCAAGTATCTCTTCATGGGTGCCGCGGGAAGCATCACTGCCTTGTTTGGCATTACATTCATCTATGGGGTGGCAGGATCATTAAAATACGAAGTGGTAAATGAAGCTTTTATCAATCTCTTATCTGCTTCTACCATCAGCACGGAAAATAAGTTATTTCTGATGCTCATCGTGACATTCATCATCGCAGGATTTGGGGTGAAAGCTTCCATTGTTCCCTTTCATTCTTGGCTCATCGATGCTCATCCAGCTGCACCCAGTGGGATTTCAGCAATGCTCTCGGGTTTGGTCATCAAGATCGGTGTCTATGCGATTCTCATCACGGTCGTGACCTTGAATCTCTTGACTAATGGTACCACCTTGCTCATCTTGCAGTTACTTGCCTTGATTACCATCACGCTTCCTAATCTGCTCGCCTTTAACCAGACTGACCTCAAGCGCTTGCTGGCTTACTCAAGCATTTATAACATTGGCATCATCATAATTGCTTTCTCGATGGGGACGTTCCTTGGAATCGTTGCTGCCTTGTTCCACTTGATTAGTCACGCCTTGATGAAGGCACTCGCTTTCATGGGTTCGGGATACTACATGCATCACGAGAATACAAGAGATTTGATGCAGCTCAAGGGCGTGAGCAAGAAATACAAGTCAGCAAGTTTCATTTTTAGCGTGAGTATTTTTTCCTTGATTGGATTTCCATTGACCATTGGATTTCTGTCGAAATTTTGGGTCATTCTAGCTGCATTATCGTATGATGCTTCGAATCTTCCTTTTGCACTTGATGCTTCCTCGGTAGGTGTTCTCATTGCTCTTGTAGTTCTTCTAAATACCATCATTGCTCTTGGTTATTATGTTCGTGTCATTAGAATCATTTGGATGGAACCACCTACGACGGAAACTGAACCTAAATTAAAATCACCTCCTGTCATTGAACATAACCTCTCCTTGGCCGATTATTGGATGATAGCCCCCATGTTAGTGTTGGCTCTTGTCATTCTTGCCCTTGGAATCTTCCCTTATCAATTGTTAGATATCTTGCAAAAGGCTGCTCCATACTGGATCAAGTGATGACGAAAACATTTTCTTTTCTCCTCTTTTTTTACTTTAGTGAAAAGACTCTCGCGATCGAACGCTTCCTTGATAGAAATGATGAGGATGTGCGAAAAAGAAAAATGAAAGTGAAAGGGATGAAAGTGGCAGCACGAATCATTGAAAGTATCCAGAAAGCTCGTTCTCATTTTCAAGAAACATTACGAACAGATAAAAAAATCATCTTCATGGGAATGGGCAATGATATCATGGGTGATGACCAAGTTGGCACGTACATCGTGAACGTCTTGAAGCGGCGTGTTAATCATCCTCCGGAAGGTTGGATGTTTCTTGATGTCAACGTGGTTCCAGATAATTACATGGGAAAGATCATTCATTTTGCACCAGATGTCTTGGTCATTTTTGATGCTTATAGAAAGCCTTTTTTCGAGGAGAAATCAACTGAGAGTGATGCATCTAGTAATCCCTCCTCGCCACGAATCATTCTTCTTGACTCCTTGGAAGTACTGCCAGATGGCTTCACGACTCATGACATTTCCCTGGAGAATTACGTGAGATTCATTGAATTCCATTGTCAAAAAAGAATTGATGTTCAGTTTTGGGGCATTCGTGGTGAAAATTTCGAGTTTGGCAATGAACAGATGACGATGGCGGTGAAAAATGCCGCAGATATGATCATTGAGGCTTTCCTTATTGCTTGGAATGAATTAAATGTCACGAAAGACAGTAGAAATTCTTAACTGAGTTAGGTGTCTGGAAATGAATGAAATGCAAAAAGTTGAGTTGGCACATGGAGCTGGCGGAAAGAAAATGGATGAACTCATTCATTTCTTGACCAGTTTCCTGGAATTAAAAAGCCCAGCAATGGGAGGCATTGGTTTAGAGAAATTTGACGATGGAGGTGCCATATTTTTAGACGAAAAAGTGGACATCGTGGTCAGCACTGATGCACATACCATTCAGCCAATCTTCTTTCCCGGTGGCGACATTGGCAAGTTAGCCATGACTGGCACCATTAATGACGTCGCCGTGATGGGGGCTAAGCCCGTGGCCATTTCCTTGGCAATGGTCATTGAAGAAGGTTTTCCCTTCAACTTGTTGGAAAAAATAATGAATTCGATTAATACCGTGTCCAAGGAGGCTGGCGTTCCCATCATTACCGGTGATACGAAAGTGATGCCGAGAGGCACCATTGATCAAGTTCTCATCACCACGACTGGCATAGGAATTGCAGAAAAGGGTCGTGTCATCACGGATGATTGTATTCAGCCAGGAGACATCATCATCGTCTCTGGCACCATTGGTGATCATGGAATTGCCATTCTTTCCCATAGAGAAGGATTGGAATTTGAAACCGAGTTAATATCTGACTTGGCACCATTGAATGGGCTCATGGAAGAAATTCTCAAGGTGACCACCCCACGTGCAATGAGAGATCCTACTAGAGGAGGACTTGCAAGTTGCTTGGCTGATTTTGCCAGTTCTTCCAGGGTAGGACTGCACGTTAGGGAAGACGCCATTCCCATTCGTGATGAAGTGCGAGCTGCTTGTGAAATGCTGGGATTTGATCCCTTACACGTGAGTTGTGAAGGAAAGATTGTTCTTGCCGTGCCAGAAGATGATGCTGAGGAGGTGCTTTCACTCATGAGAGCACATCCTCTTGGAAAAAGAGCTGCTATCATCGGTAAGGCAATAGACACTCGCCGTGCCAAGGTCATTCTTGAGACAAGGATAGGAGGACAACGAGTCCTACAAAAACCCCTTGGTGAACTCATACCTAGAGTTTGTTAGGCAGAAATATACCTGGTATTGCTATTCTTGAATGGTGATCGTGAATGACATCTGAGTTTAGTAAAGTGTTGGATGAATACCGGAACCGAGAGCTCGCTTTGAGAATTGTTGCAGAAATTAAGAAGATCTCCAGGCAACTCAAGGAACAGGGGATCACGCAAGTGAATATTATGCACGTATGTGGCACCCATGAAGATACTCTCTCACGATGGGCAATACGTTCTCTTCTTCCCAGTGGAAATGATGATGCGAAGAAATGTCGAGTAAAAATGGTTGCTGGGCCAGGATGTCCAGTTTGCGTGACTCCCGTTCAAGATGTCGAGTTTGCCGTGAATCTTGCCTTGAAAGGATATTCCATCTTATCCTATGGTGATATGATCAGGGTTCCTGGCGCTAAAACCAGCTTGTTCGAAGCAAAAATCAAGGGTGCTGATGTAAGGATTGTTTATTCAATGAGAGATGCAATAAAATATGCAAAACGACATCGTGACAAGAAAACATGCTTCTTTTCCCCTGGATTTGAAACGACTGCCCCGCTGCCAGCAATGGAAATATTAAATGGCCTACCAGACAACATGTACGTGTTATCGTCTCATCGTCTCGTGCCTCCAGCTCTCGATGTTCTTGCGACACATCCTGAGCTGAACGTGGATGCATTCATCCTTCCCGGACACGTGTCCACGATAATTGGAGTTCAAGCTTATCAGAGTTTCTTCAATAAACACCAAGTTCCTTCTGTCATTTCTGGCTTTGAACCTACAGACATTCTGTATGCCATCAAGCTCATCTTGACACAAATTCTATCTGATGAACCACGACTAATCAATGCTTATCCTCGCGTGGTGAGGCCCGAGGGTAACATCATTGCCAAGAAGGTCTTGAATGAAGTATTTGAGATCAAGGATGGGTGGTGGCGTGGAATTGGAAAAATTCCTCAATCGGCCTTGGAAATCAAGCAGAAATTTAAACATGTCGACATCAAGTCCATTGAGAAGGATTCATGGCCCACGGATGAACAATTGCGTGAAATTCCAAAGGGATGCCGTTGTGATAAGATCATCATTGGTGCCATTGAGCCCGGAGAGTGTCCATTATTCATGAGATCTTGCACTCCAGAGAACCCCATTGGACCGTGCATGGTCGGTCTTGAAGGAACATGTCGCATCCAAGCTGATTTTCTGTATCAACATCCAGAAACCACGTGAACGGAGGTGGAAAAGAAATGTGCTTGTCCATTCCAGCGCAAGTAATGGAAATCTTGGATGATGGAAATGAGGCGAAAGTCGATTTCGGTGGCATCAAGAGGACCATCAACATCCAATTAGTCAAGAGTGAGGTCAAGAAAGGGGCTTATGTCTTGGTACATGCTGGATATGCCATCCAAGTCATTGATGAACGAACAGCTAGAGAAACCATTCAATTGTGGAAGGAACTAGGAGGATCCATTGAGGATTTCCTTTAACTAGAATCCTCATGTGAATGATGAAACATTTTCGGTCTCCTACTGAATGTAAAGGATTTGGTAATTTACTCGATGAAGCGGTGTGTTATTTCATGAAAACCGTGCAAATCACGATCAAGGGTAGAGTACAAGGCGTGGGATTTCGTCCATTTGTTTATCGCATTGCCATCAAGCACGGAATCGTGGGTTACGTGAAAAATATGGGAGGTCACGTTAAGATCATTGCCAGCGGTACTGGTGAACAGAT
>JAJRXH010000441.1 GCA_024276395.1 archaeon | reverse complement strand
CTCTTTCTAAATGCAGCATGTCGATGACGGCTCGTCGAATTAACTTTTCGATATCTGACCCGCTCCACCCCTCAGTGGATCGGGCTAACTGTTCGAAATCCAGTGTCTCTTTTGGAATCTTTCTCATCAGAATTTCGAAGATCGCACGGCGTGCAACTAAATCTGGAAGTGGCACGTGAATGATCTCATCGAATCGTCTCCAGACTGCTCTGTCAAGAATTTCTTGATGATTAGTTGCACAAATGGTCAAAACCTTGTGATCAAGGAAGTTTATGTGGTCAAATTCTTGAAGAAGAATGTTAACTACCCGTTTGATTTCTCCGATTTCATCGCTTGCAGATCTTTGCCTCGCCAAGGCATCAAACTCATCCAAGAAGAGAATCGAGGGTGCATGCGCTTTTGCTCGTTCAAATGCTTCCTGAACATTTTGTCCAGTTTCTCCAAGATAGGCAGAAAAAATTTGTGGTAATTGGAGTTCAATGAGCGGATAATCCAACGATTTTGCGAGAGCTCTTGCAATGGTAGTCTTACCAGTTCCTGGGGGACCATATAGAAGGATTTTTCCACGGATTTGGACATTCCATTCTTTTAACTTGTCATGATGTTGTAAAATGCTACCAAAACGGATTAATCGCTGAATGACATCATCCAATCCCCCAATATCCTTGAAACTCTTTGTTATTAGTTGTGGTGGAATGAGTCGTACGATGTCAGCATTAATCGGATGTTCCGCTCCTCGAGCTTGTCAGTGATGAAGCTCAATTCTGTAGTACAAAAGTGTCCTCGACTTTAAAAGAGTTTGTTAACAAACGTCACTTTCATTTCACGGTGGATCATTTTTGCTTGATAAAAACAAGAGAAAAGAGATTTAGCTAACTGATGTTCAAGATATTTTTGGCTTTTTTAACCATTAATGCAGGCGATTCACCCTTTTGTAGCCGCGGAAAGCGCTCAATAAGTGTTTTATCAATGTTGATGGTGGTAAGGTCAAAATAACCAGTGACTAGGATGATTTTGTCTAGGTTGGGTGATTTAATTCGTGTTAGTTGGTACAGGAGGGGTTCGCATGTTTGTGTCCCGAGATTAACATCGATGATGGCTGCATCAAATTGCTGGGTGGATAATACCTCTAGGGCTTTTTCTGGGTCGGTGGTATTCGAAACTTCGAATCCATCTCTTTCAAAGAAAATGGACAATATTTTGAGTACATCTGGGTCATCGTCTAGGATGAATGCCTTTTTCTTCATTTGAGCCTCCCTTTTAGAATTGCTTTACAGAGAACACTTCCTTCCCATCTAACGTAGTTTTCTTAATGATTTTCATTCTCAAAAGCATAGATATTTGTTTTTCCACTTCCTGCGGCATGATTTTGGATTCATTCACTAGTGCTTCGAAAGTGGCGGGTTCAATATTTTTCAGCCTTTCGATGAGATAGCAAGCCAACGGAGTCAGTCCAAGCATGTCTCTCTTTGTTCTTTCCTTGTGGGTGGGTTGTCCCGAGAGTATGCCTGTAAGACCTTTTAATTGTTGTCCAATGATTATTCCATAATTTTTTTCGATCTTGAATTCTCTAATCTCAGTGCTATGCGGTAAGCCGCGCGCCTTGACAATGCTTACAGCCCGCGTGACAAATCCTTCTAGTTCCACATAGCGGAGGAGGATGACCACATCAGACATAAAAGAAATACCGTGTTCACTGAGCAAGAATTGACCAAACAACTCATTAATTTCATTGGTAAGCAAGGTTGTCATTCCTTTACTCTTGAATTCACTGATCATTGAATAAATGTAGTCCTTATATCGTACTTTATCGAGAGTAGCAATCTCGAGATCTTTGATGGAATCAATGACAACTCTTCTTGCATTAATTTCTTTTACGGCTTTTTTAACGAGATGTGCATGTGTATCTGGTTGGATTTCGACTGGTGAATGATATACGAAACGAAGAAGATTCTTTTTTTCTAATGAATCTAGATCCCAGCCAAAATTCATTGCAATTGCCCGCAACTGCTCTGGATGTTCTTGAAAAGTGACTAGAACACCGGGTTCTCCATTGAGTGCTCCTCGTGCAATGAAATGGAGGCTCAAGAGAGTTTTTCCAGTACCAGCTGCCCCAGCTATCATTGCCGTGGTGCCACGGGTTAAGCCGCCGTCGAGCATATCATCGAGCTCTTTTATACCAGTACTGACTTTTTCGTCAAGCCACTTTCTTTCCACGTGAACTTTAGGTGTGAGTAGGCGTGGGTAAACGAGTAATCCATCGGAGTTGATGGTAAAAGGATGGATG
>JAJRXH010000440.1 GCA_024276395.1 archaeon | reverse complement strand
AAAGGAGTGGAATCATCTTTTTTCTCCTTGATACTTTTTTTGAATTATTGAGTTAACATTTGGTGTGCTTATCGATGTTGAAGAAAATTTATCATGTTGAAAGCCTCCAACGGTTATCAACGATCATTCAGCAATTGAAGCGTGATCACGTGCCAATAATGGGATCAAGTGATGCCAATGGGATATTATTGGAATTTACTGGTGAGGAAGTACTGATTGAGATTAATCCCATTTTAACTTTAAATTTGATGGTCAGATTTAATGTTGTTGTATTTTCAAGAAAAAAAGATTCCAAGTTGTTCAAGGAACTCTGCAAACTAATTGAGAAATTGATCTAATGTTTTCTGCCTTGAATCTGTTTTTTCTGTAGCTTTTTTTCTACGGGTGATTCTTCTCTTGTTCATTTTTTGTGCAAGAACTTCAGCCAAGGAAACTGTGATTTTTTGTTGAGGTTGTTGCCGATACATATCGATGAGTTCACTTTCAGTTGTTACATTTTGAGGAGATTTGTCCTCACGAAAACGCTTGAATCTCGGAAAACGCAATGCAAGACCGACGTTAGGGTGAATTTTCCCGAAAGCTGCCGTGTGAATGGGAGAAAGTGTTATTTCGGCAGCTTCAATCTCGACGACAACTCGGGGCTCAATCCAGACATCTGGTTCTAGTTCGGTTGCAAATTCGACGTTTTTTGGAGGTGTTTCAAGGAAATAGTCCCGAAACATTTGAGGTAACTTCTCTAGCAAGTCATCCGTTAATCCAGAACCTACCTTACATACGGTTTTGAGTTTTCCATGGTCATCTTTTATCGCGCAGAGAAGAGATCCATAAGTGCCAGCACGTTTTCCAGTCCCATGATAGGCGCCAATGACCACGCAATCTACGGTATCTGCCAGTTGACTTTGATAATCTCTTTTGAGTTTGAACCATCCTATACCACGTTTCCCTGGGATGTAAACGGAACTTGGATGCTTACCGATGAGCCCTTCCGTTCCTTCTTGGATGGCACGCTGAAAAATTATTTCAATTTCAGAAGTACTTCTAGCCACGTGAGATTCAACGATCTGGATGTGGGATGTCTGCTTGATCGTATTTTCGAGGATTTTTCTTCGATAAGTATAAGGTTTGTCAAGCAATTCTTCCGTTCCTTGAAGGAGAATGTCAAACACGAATAAAGATACGGGAATTTCCTTGGAAATCTCTTCAATGTCGTGTTTTCGTCCACGTCTTCTCACTAATACCTGAAATGGTAAGATTTCATCCGTGTCATAGTCATAGGCGACTATTTCTCCTTCAATGATGCATGGAAAGACGGTTACACTGTCGAGCAGGTAGGTAATTAAATCGGGAAACTGTTCTGTATACCTCCCAAGATTTCGGCTATAAAGTTCCACGTGATGGTCGTCACAGATGTGGGCCTGCACCCGGAGACCATCAAACTTATATTCAAGGAAAACTTCGCCTTCCGTCTTATCGATTAACTCATCGGCAGATTTTAGTGGTTTTGCGAGCATCATCACGATGGGAAGTCCGCACGTTATTTTAATCTCCTTGATGGCTTTCATTCCGTTTTGGTAAAGAATTTTTGCGATCTTTCCTACATCACCACATAAGTGATAGGCTCTTCTCACGTTAGGTAATTCGTCCAGCGATCCCATTTTAGCCAAGGTGAGAGCTTCTAAGATAGTTGGTTCTTGGATACCAACTCTTAGTTGTTCCAACAAGATACGAAAATAGTATTTTGCTTCTAAAGGTTGCAAGTGAAGCAAGGTATCTGCCATTACCTCTAATTTGTATTCGATTTTTGTGTCTTGAGCAAGTCTGACGATTTGTTCATATACCCATCTAACGGTTACTGGCTTCGTTTCTCTACGTTTTAATAATGTAGCTGCTAGTTCTCCCACATCCCCAACATAATTGTGCTTTTCTTTGACGGCCTGAAGTGAATAACCGGATACTATAGCTAAGGCACGGAGGCATAGTGCATTAGATACTCCTAAGATGACTTCTTTATAGTCTGGAGCGACTTTTCCCAGTATCAAGTAGACAATAGCATCTATTTCTTCAGTCGAGCAGTCCTTGAGAAAAGCGGCTAATCTTTTTCTCATAACAATGCGACCGCTTTCCTTTTCTAGTTTTTCCATTAGATTCACTAGCTCTTTGAATAAGTGTTCTTTCACGTCTTCATCCTCCAAGCACCGTTTTGCAAACCTCTTTAAAATGCGTTGCTTTAACTGTATTTCAAAGATGTAAGGGGCTTTGTGATGAGCATTAGTTCATTCACGATTTTATATGGTAGTTTATTCCTCGTGTCAGTTGGAGTGTTGGTGCATCTCCGATTCATTCAGGCTAATTACCAATCAATATTGAATGCATTGAAACGGAAAGTGTTTCAGAATGAAGAGAAAGAAAAAACAGAATTTTCTCGAACACTCCATTTAATGTCCAAATCGAGTTCTTCTGGAAGAATACCGAAAAAAACAAGACTTGGTCGTCTTAGGGATAGCCCTACGGTCTCTATATTGTTGATTGCTTTTTCCATGGTCATGTCAGCGTTGGTAACAGCAGCTATCATCTTTTCAATTATGGTTTCGGGAATTGATTTGGCCTCTTTCATCATTATGACAGGGTTTTTGTTTTATCTTTATTTTCAAGGCTACCCTTACATGGTCATGTACTTGAGGGTGGTGCGTTCAACGGAATTTGATAAACTAACTGATCGAGATTTGAAGCTCATTGAATCTGCTTTGACTAAAGTTCGAGATTTACAAGCAGATTTGATTTTTGTCGGATTGATGTTGTTGCTTCTTACCTTCTATTATGAAATGCTGCGTGATGACACCGTGGCATTCATCTCGCAATTCGTATTTTTCTTGAATGAAAAATTGCTCTTTTTCTTTCATCTACATGTGGTACTTGGAGCAGTTTTTCTCGTGGGAATCGTGTTACTGGTCAGCACTTTCGTGATAGCCTTTTTCATCAAGAGTTGGCAATGGAGTCGACCTTATCGAAGAAAACTAGTTCCTTAGAACTGGAAAACGTGATTTGGCGTTGCATCTAACCAAAAATATTTTTAAATACAAGGCGGAGATTTCCATGAAAACTGTCTTGTTGGGGTTCCAAGCAGAGTATTCAAGTCAGTGATGGATTGAGGTGAAAAAGATGAGCCTTCGAACTTACATTGCAAGAAGATTAGTGAATATGGTAATTCTTACCCTGGCAGTCTTAGTGTTTAATTTCTTCATTTTCCGATTACCAGTTTTTCTATTGGGAGTTGATCCAGCCGATTTGGTAGTACCACCAGATCCGCGTTTACGTGATCAGTACGAAAAAACCTTGAGAAAGAATTGGGGCATCCCCGAAAAAAATGCTCCCATTAGTGCTTGGATTGAACATTTCCAAAAGTACATGATCAATATGCTGACATTTAACTTTGGTTACTCATTTGGAACTGGAGGAAAGGGAAGCAAGCTCGTTGTTGACCAATTGATGGAGAGACTACCTAACACCATCTTGTTATTGGGAACCGCTTCCATCACCACGATAATCCTGGGTGTTGTTCTGGGTGTGTGGGCGGCTACCCGAGTTGGATCAAAGACTGACATGGCCCTGGTGAGTTCAAGCCTGACTCTTTATGCTTTACCCATCTTCTGGTTAGGGATGTTAGCTTTAATGATCTTTGGCGTTTACTTGAAATTATACCCAGTTTCAGCTGGAACGATGAGTCAACGGTGTATGCTGGGTCAATGCGGATCTGTTGAAATGGTATTGGATTACATTTATCACTTAACCTTACCGGTTGCTGTTTTAACTGTTGGTGGTTTTGGCGGTTATCTGTTGTTGATGCGTAATAATCTCTTGGATGTGCTCACGGAAGACTACATTACGACAGCTCGCGCCAAGGGCCTCCCAGAAAGAACTGTGCTCTATAAACACGCTATGAAAAATGCCATACTCCCAATGATTACTGTCATTGCTTTATCATTCGCTTTCGTGATTAGTGGTGCCGTGCTAACTGAAACCGTATTTAATTGGTATGGAATGGGCCTCTACATTTTCGAAGCAGTGACTAACTATGATTGGCCTGCAAGCCAAGCGACTTTCTATTTGATTGCTCTGGTAGTTATCGTCGCTAATTTCATAGCCGATCTTTTATATGGCGTGCTAGATCCTCGAATTAAATACACTTGAGAAAAGATGGGTGATCATTAAAACAATCTTCATTTCTTTTTTATAAGATGTGAGATGTGGTTTTTGCTATTTTTTCCGCTTATTTTTAGCAGAAATAATCAATCATTTTTTGCATTACTCTCCAGAAAACATTTTAAATGTATTTTTTACAGTTGTGCGATGAAGGAATTGCTGCACATCTTTCTCACTTGTCAATTCCTTTTAAAATTACCGATGCAATGGAAGATGAAGTACGGTGTTAGCTCGTACCATCATTAAAATGGCGATGGAAGGCATCACGAAGAAAAACCGTTTTCGTTCACTGGTAACAATCTTGTCAGTGGCCATAGGACTTGCTACCATTGCTGGGGTCAACATTGCCGTGAATGAGGTAACTGCATTTCATTTCAAGGAATTTTTAGAACAGTCTCCAGCCGATTATATCATTTCTGGACAAAACTTAGCTGTTACCTATAATCACACGGAATTACAACTTCAACTCTCTAATTTTGACGAAGTTAGTGCATTAACCTCCTTCATGAGAAAAACGACTACCATTTTT
>JAJRXH010000439.1 GCA_024276395.1 archaeon | reverse complement strand
GACCAAAACAGAACTTCTGAAAAGTTTTTTACTAGGTCAGAGAATTACACGAAGGAATGACTAGAATGATCAGCAATAACAAAGGTGATAGCACTCCCTCCATCGTCGTGAAGAATTTAACTGTCAAGTATCAAGCATTCAGCAAAAAAAATAACAATTTTGCCTTGAAAAACATTAATATTTCGCTAAGTGGTCACAAGCTGGTAGTCATTGCCGGATCTAGTGGAAGTGGAAAATCAACATTAGCCAATGTTCTTTTAGGATTGATTCCCCGTTTCGTCAAGGCTCACGTTTCTGGCACGGTGTTAATAAATGGAAGGTCTCCAACAAGTTTATCACAAGGTGAACTGATAAAACTGATTGGATACGTGCCTCAATATCCCGCAGATTACGTGACATCTCTTTTAATAGAAGAAGAAATCGCTTTTCCTCTTGAGAACATGGGCATTAGATCAGACATCATTGAAGAACGAATAAAAAATGCCTGCAAAAACCTTGACATGACAGAGTTAAGAAAACGACTAATCACCGAAATCAGTGCTGGCGAATTGCAGCGCGTGGCGCTGGCTACCGCATTGGCCGCTAATCCTCCCATTCTCATTCTTGATGAACCATTAGCAAGGATTGATTCATCTTCTGAAGAAAAATTAGCCTTAACATTCAAGAAGATTGCATCACGAGGTCATCTTGTCGTGATATTTGAGCATAATCTGGACTACTTGTTACCAATAGCTGATTTAGTTATCATTCTTGAAAATGGAGAACTGATAAGTAAGGGCCCACCTCACCTTGCATTGACAAAATTAAATGGAGTTGATCTTCCAGAGATTTTGCAACTGCAAGGTATTAACTGTAAAAGTAACGAGACTTACATCGATTCGAGAGAATTAATGACATGTTTAACACGACTACTTAAGAGAAAGAAAGCGACTCTTCTCAAACTTTATTCATCATCAAAAATGAAGGATTTTCATAATCAACAAAATGTGGAAATAACGAAAGCGACTCGATTGGATGCAGCGACCACCATTACTCTAACCATTAAGGATGTGGAATACACTTACCATGATGCTGAATTACCAGCACTTGCCAACTTCACGTGGCAACGAAAAAGTCCTGGAATCATTGGATTGATCGGAAAGAATGGCTCTGGAAAAACGACACTATTAAAAATAATAACGGGATTCTTGAGAATTAAACGAGGAGAAATCGTCATTAATGGGAAAAAGATAACATCAATCAAGGACGCCCAAAAATTTACTTGCCAAGTTCCGGAAAATGCCAAGCTCTTTCTCACGGAACCTACTCCCCTCAAGGATTTAAGTCGGATTCTCAATAATCAAGAAAAAGCAAATATCTTGTACGAAAAACAACCACTCCTTGCTAACATCAGAAATCGAAAAATGTATCACTTAAGTGAAGGACAACGTCGTTTAGTTGCCATTTTCAATGCGTTTCACGTTCCAAAGCCAGTCCTCTTATTTGATGAACCAACCATCGGACTCGATTCGAAGGGAAGATTACTTTTCCAAAAGTTAGCAAGGAAAGCCAAGGAACAAGGTAAAATCCTTCTCGTGGCAACTAATGACTCGCGATTATTCACGTTGTTTGATGAAATACTCGTGCTAAGTAAAGGAAAGATGATTCTTAAAGGACATCCACGACAGATACTTTATCAACTATCCGAGGTGGCGGATATCATTCCCGGACAAATCATTCACTTCATCAAAGAACTAGAAACCGCGCTTGAAATGAAATTACCGCATCTTCTCACGGCAGCAGAATTTAACAACTTCTTGAATCAATTAAGGAGTGATCCCTCGTGAGTCAACTCTTAAAATCTGCATATCAGGGCTTCATTTTCCACCCCAAAAATCGTCACTACCACCCCATTGGAAGTATTCTCATTTTAACTCTGCAATTTCTCCTTCTTTTACAAGATAACATCATTCTCTTGATTGCCATTTTCTTAATTGCATTAATTGATAATGCCATCAATGGCTTAATTAAAGAATCATTACAAGTGTTAAGAGGCATCATTTCTCTTATAGCATTTGTTGGTCTCACCCTCTTCATTTTTAGTGGAATCATCCCAGCAATTAGAATAATTCT
>JAJRXH010000438.1 GCA_024276395.1 archaeon | reverse complement strand
CCAACGCGTGATCGTGGGGATGCGCACGCAAGGGGAGGTGGGTGTTAAAAAACTATTTAGGCAACACGCGGATGAGAATGTTTAACGAAGAGAAAATGAGGAAAGAAAAGCACAAGATCCAGAAAAACCACGTGAGATATGACAAGCACGCCTACAGGATCCTCAAAATGCTAGTTCACCTCACCAAGAACCTCTACAACGTTACGTTTTACACGGTACGGCAGGACCACTTCAACCATGGGAAATACTTCCCGTGCAAGTAGGCCTCCCACCTCATCAAGCACGACGAGAACTACCATCGATTGCTATCGCAGGTCGTCCAGCAGACAATGAAGGTCATTGACCGGAATGTGAAATCCTTTTTTTCGCCTTCTCAAGGAGAGAATGAAGGTTAATTACAGTCGTCCTGTACTCCTTCCACAATACTTGTCCAAGAATGGATGCTTTGTGTGCATCTTTCAGAAAGATATTCAAATTCGAGGGAAACCAGGTGCGGCTATCCTTTGGTCGGAACTTTGCCACGAAGTTCGACTTTCGCTGCCATTCTTTCACGTTTCCCCCGACCGTCATTGGCAAGAAGGTAAAGGATTTGAGAATTCGCCCTCGCTGCCAGAGATTATGGCTTGAAATCGAATGTATGTATGAGATACAACCTGAAATGGTTTAGTTGATAGCAGTAATTACCTGTCAATCGATTTTGGTTCGAATAACTCCGTCACCGACGTATCAGACGAAAGGCCTTCCTTCCTCATCAGGGGAGGGGTCTAAACTCGTTCAATCACTGGTGGAACAAGGTAAGATCCAAGTTACAATAAGTCTACGACAAGCAAACCGTGAAAATAGGAAAAAGGATAACGTGACTACTAAGGAAGCGGAAGTATGTGGTGAACGACTTTATGAACCAAGCAGTAAACTCCATCATTAAGTATGGTCTTGCCAACCACATCGGCAACCTCGTGATCGGCGAACTCAAGGTCATCGAGCAGTATGTGAACTTGGGACGCATCAACAACCTGAGATTCCGGTACATCCCCCATGGTCTCTTCAAGCCGAAGCTCAAGGCCAAGTGCGAATACCACGGGATTGCCTACTATGATGGTAGGCCGTTGGTTTCGTTTGAATGCAACGGCAAGGGCCAAGTGCGAATACCACGGGATTGCCTACTATGATTCCGATGAAGCCTCCACCTTTCAAGCTTGTTCAGTATGTGGAAACGTGAATAAAAACAGCCGTAAGTACAGGGGTCTTTCGCTTGCAAGAAGTGCGATTGCATCTTGAATGCAGATGTCAACAATGTTCTGAACCTGTTGAAGACCGTAGCTGGGAAGTGCATTGTGATGCTGCGACAACAGATACTTGGTAGTGGCCTCGTGAACTGGCCGGTAAGGATAAGGGTGGTGGACTTCCTCCTTTGTCACCGACCGCCTCACGAAGCTGCGTTCGTCAGGGTGGGATAGTTCACTCTTACTAGATGGCCTTCAATTTAATTCTTTTTGTTCGATTTGAATTGCAAGCTAAGATAAGTTGGATTCGTGAAACTAATGTAAATTGCTTGCCCTTTTTCAACATGAAATTGTAGAGGAAGTGATACTGTCGTGTGATTAGGATTGAACGAAATGATAACAATAGGTGGACTTTCACGGCAATCTTTGATGTTTGAACCATCTTTCTCGATGAATAACGCCATCCACCAATTTACTTCTCGGTCTTGGTTAATTGGAAATGAAGTTGCTGTCATGTGTTGAATGGCGACTTCAGTTCCAATTTCATCAGTTGACAACAAGCGAACGGCTTTTCTTAGAATGATTGGTCCTGGATACCACGCGTTGATGTAAGATTTATTATCAGAATGGATTCCAGAGACCGTGGGAAGATTGTCTGGAGTAATGTTATCGAGAGTTTCCATCTCGGTTCTTTTGGCTTCTGGGTTTTCATCTTCTCCATTTTTTGAAAATGATGCTCTGGTTGTAGTGATGGTAGTAGCCTCCTTTTTCGTTGGAATGGGTGGTGCTTGTATCAGTTCTTGTTTAGCGGTAGGTGATGGTACATCAGTATCTTGTTGGGAGAGGGGAATTTGGTTACCTACCTCTTGGGTTGGGACGACGTGATCGACTGGAGAAGGGACATTGGCTTTCGATGTAGTTGCTTTTTTAAGCGCCTCGATGAATTCGGTTGATTCCATTCCTTGTTCGACATTTCTTACCTTGAAGGTAAGTCCTAGTCCTAATTCCATCCGAAGTTGTTGTGCTACTCTAGAACTGATGAATTTTTGTCTAACACTAGCATTTTTTCCTACCCAGATGAAGACGCGTTTGAGATCTTCAATGATAAAAATGATGACCCTATCTGAGTATTTCTCTTGAAAGTTTTGGGGATCAATTTTTACGGGAATGCATGACCCGTCATCTAGTACTGCATAAGTAGCTATTTCCATTTTAATGCCTCCAAGTTACACGATACGCGACACGAATGAGGATGTTTCTCGAGAACCTCTGCGAACATTTATTTAGAAGTCATCCATTTATGCTGTTTATTATTTTATCATCTCATGGTTAAATGGTGAAGGTATGCTTATAAATGATTTTAGACGATGATGTGATAGAAGGTGTGTCATTATGCATCCAGAAAAATACGAAGTAGGTGAATCACAGCAAGTATATACCACAAGTGAGGTGAGGGGAAGATTTTTTCGAGTGCTTGGAAAATTACGTTTCTTCCTGACGGTTTTGGGAATGAGTACATTCTCAATAGGTTTAGGATATCTGGAAGTGTTTCTAATTTCGTACTTGGTGGAGTGGCTTCAGACGCATCTCAGTCTTTCCTCGTCAGAAGCTGGCTTCATTTATAGTTTGTCGATGGCCTCTGGGTCATTGGGACTGTTATCTTCAGTCATCGTGATGGGTGCTTGGTCGGATGACTTTCGATCACGCTTTGGTAATCGAGTTCCATTCATTCTTGTTGGCTCCATTGGTGCGGGATTTCTCTTACTCTTAGCTCCACTTCTCATCGCACCGTGGAATGCCTTTGTTGTAGTTCCTTTGATCATGGGACTGGTAAACGTTGCTCTAGGAGCTGCCATATCTCCACACGGAGCTTTGTTGTCGGAACTCTTTACAAGAAAGGAAAGAGGGTGGGTTGGATTAGTGTTGGCAGCAGCAGCGACCGTAGGTACTGGTTTGGGTTTGTTTACATTAGGTTCGTTCACGGCTTCTGGCAATCCTTTTTTGGCTTGGGGCACATCGGGAGTGGCAATTATTTTGGGTTCGATGCTTACTTTCTTTTTAATTCCTAAAACAAATCCACCGTTTCCACCCAGAGATTCTGTTGTGAAGGACATCATTAATACTCCCAAGTACTTAATCTTTTTTGGCAAGGGAGATTATGGCTATTTGTTCATTGTCCAACTTTTTTGGGGATTGGCCATTGCTGGAATAACTCATTATGCAGTGCCTTACATCATTGAATTCGTGAAAACCTCCGAAATACTGAGAGGTCTTGATGAAGCTGCGGCAAGAGACCTTGCTCATAGTTATGCTAATATGACTCTCTTGACGGTGGGCATTACAGCCTCCATTTTAGCTGCACCAGTTGGCATCTTCATTTCGAAATATGGAAAAGTTCGAACAGCCATCATTGGAACTAGTATTTATGCCATTTTTTGCATTTTGTTAGCGATGGAAGCAGAATACTATGCAACTCTCCGAGAGATTGTCATTTATGAGTCAGGCAATTTTTTAGTGCATGGCGGCGTGTTATCCATTCTTCTCGTTGCAATTTTAGGTGGTGTGGGTGCTATTTTCATTACCTCAGTGCAATTGTCCTTACCAGCAGACTTGGTACCTGAGGGAAAAGAAGCACAATTTATGGGAATCAATCTTACTGCTCATTCGTTGTCGAAGCCCTTTCTAGCCGTTCTAGCTGCTTATGTCTTTGCGTCTCAATCGACTACTACTTTTTTCGGGTTTGAAATGGAAGGCTATCAAGTGATTTTCCTCATTGCCGGAATGTCAATGTTTGTTGCCCTGTTAAGTCTATTTGCGATTTCCTATGAAAAAATGTTACTAAGAGAGTATTATAGATATTATAAGAGGTATCTTCGCTTTCAAAAACTCGTGGAATCCTCATTAGCGCGAGTGGCAGATCGGTTTCTGTGAAAAAAATAAATTAAGATGTCATATAATCCATTGTTTGGCAAGGAATTGGCTTTCAAGTGTGAATTTAATGTCAAGGAAGTAATTGTTAACAAGATGATGAATTATTAGCAGTTGTGAGGTGATTTAAATGGTCAGTGGTATACAACCAGCGGAAAGACTTGATCACGTGATAGAAAGTGGTTTAAGGAGACTTTTTGACTTGTCTACGCAGTGGAACAAGCCAATTCGTCTCATTTCTTTTGGAATTGGAGATATCAATATGAACATCGATCCACGTGTTCAAGAACGATTTAGTTCAATTATCAATGAATTGAAGACAAATACGTATGGTCCTACGGCAGGATTCTTGAGTTTACGAGAAAAAATAATGGAAATGTATGAAGAAAATCATGGAGTGTCCCTTACCCCAGAAAGCATTGTAGTAACCACTGGAGCGATTGAAGGCTTATGTGATGTGATGTTGGCTTATCTTAACCCAGGGGATGAGATCCTTCTTCCAGATCCTGGGTTCATGTACATAGCGAATCAGGCACGGCTTGCTGGAGGCATTCCAAGAACAGTGCCGCTTGATGAGAACTTGCAACTTTCAGCAGAAATCCTAGCAGAACATTTGACATCTAAAACTAAAATGGTCGTCATTAACTTTCCTTCCAATCCAACCGGTAGCCAAATTACTGCTAAACAACTTAAGGGTCTAGTAGAGTTGGCTGAAGATCACAATTTTTTGTTAGTTTCTGATGAAACTTATGAACAAATTGTCTATAGGGGAAAACCTCAGACGGCTCTGTCTTATGGGAGTGATAATGTGTTCGTGGTCTCTTCTTTTTCCAAGATATTTAGAATGACTGGTCATCGAGTTGGTTATGTCGTAGGTGCACCAGCTGTCGTTAAGCACGTGTATCGCGTGCATCAATATAACACGACTTGTACTCCGTCGCCTTCACAACGTGCTGCAGAGATTGCTCTTGAATATCGGGAGGAAATTGTTCAAGAAACAGTGAGGGTATTGAAAGAGAGGCGTGATGCCTTGATTAATCAGATAAAGAAAATAGATTGGCTTGACATCCAATATCAGCCAGATGGAGCCTTTTATCTTTTTCCGAAAGTTCTTCTTGATGAAGGTCAGTCTGTTGAGGAGATGTGTGAACGATTGTTGATGGATAAAGGTGTCGTGCTTGTTCCAGGGAGTGAATTTGGTCAAAGAGGAAAAAATCATGTTAGGTTATCTTATGGATTCGTGAGTATTGAAGACATTAATGAAGCTGGCGAAAGGATGCAAGAATTTCAATTTTAAAATTTATTTTTTTCAATTTTCAAATGATGACGCTTCTTTTCCGTGATTTTTCTCTTCCTCTCTCTCATCTTTTTTGTTTTGTCAACATCGTCATTGCCCTCGTGGATTACGCATTTTAAGCATCACTGTCGATTTGTCGCTGATGTTGAGATAGCTACTCTCATTGCGAGAATAAAACACGGGTCTTTATAGGATTACCCGCTGTCAAGGGTGATTTTCATCTTTTCATATCAATGGAAACTAAGATTAGGGAGATAGGAAAACTGAGGAATAAGGAAATGACTGGAAAGTAAAGATTATTGTTGAATGAGAGAATTTTTATGGTGCTAAATATTGCTATTATTGTAAGAATGACTAGTGCGAAATAAGGAGGCCATGTTGTTAAGTCCCTATTCCATTTGGCATTGGATGCTAGTGCTTCTTCTTTTAGAAGCATTCCTTTGAAAAATGCACCAACAATGAAAAAGAATGAAGCTAATGAGAGAAAGTAATAGGCTAAAAGATCCATGAATCTCCCAAATGAACTTTTATGTATTTGTCGTGCTCTGGTTTCCCAATAGATTGCTAGTAATGCGGTCGTAAAATGCCCCACCATCACGATGGTGGCAGGTCCTAATACTAGGGTGCCATAACCTGGAATGATGGGTCTGAGAATTGGGATGTTGAATGCAACCATTAAAGTAATTAGGATTGGAATTCCTACTATTCCAATTGCTGCAAATAAGATGCTAACACTAAGTAGAAGATCTATTTTCTGGGTGAAATTTAGTGATGATGTGGTTAAAATGGCGCGTGCTCGAAGACGAAAGATGCTTCCAGCACCATGGGACCATCTCCATAATTGTGAGACTTGATCTTTGAATGTTTCTGGTGTTTTTCCCTTGGAAAGATGTTGATTGAGGAAGAAGCCCTTGTATCCCTTGATTAATAATTTTATGGAAGCATCAGAATCTTCGGTATAAGTATTCATGGGGAAACCATCAATTTTTTTCAAGATTTTTGTTTGGAAGCAGGCTGTTGAACCATTGAAGATGACAGTTCCTTCTTGACTTTTGGCTTTTTCAAAGACTTCATAAAAATGAGCTAGTAAAATGCTGGATGCCTTGCGATAGAAAGTTTTGGTGTCTCCAAAGGATGCTTTTGCCTGGATGTAGGCTATTTGATCTCTTTGATCTTCTGGGATGGATAAGAAACTTTCAACGAATCTTTTTACCATCGATGGACTTGCCACGTGATCCGAGTCGAGGATGATCACGTATTCTCCGTTGACTTTTTTAAGTCCTTCATTGAGGACTCGGGCTTTGAATCCTTTTTCAGCGGGGTGAACTTCAACATAGCAAGCATTGTACTGCTTACATAGTTTTTTGTATTCATTTTTGTAGGAGGTGATCGTGCTATTAGAACTAATGATGATTTGGATGAGGTGACGTGGATAATCTTGAGTTTCGAGGCTATTGATGGTTTGCTTTAGTTCTATCGGGTCTTTATCCTTGATAGGGATCAGTATTGATACTTTGGGTAGCTTTGAGTTGTTAGAAGATGTGATGTGGGATACTGGATGGTTGAGATGGTAATTGATCGCCTTGATTCCAGAATTCAAGAAATAAAGACCGTAAATGGAAACAATTCCATCAATTGCTAGTAAAATGACGTTGACAAGTTGGATAAAGCATCTTTGGAAAGTATCAGAATTTTGATAGACTATTATTTCCTTAATGGTAAATGTAAAATAGAAGAGGAGAAAGATTATCCCAATGATAGTGAACGTGACAAGGAAATATTTGATCATTCGGTAATTCCAAGACATGGCACTCATCCAAGCATATCTTGTGTTTTCTTCATTATATTTTTTCTCACGATTAAGGTTACTGTCTCACTCACTCAAAATCAAAAACAATTTAAATAACCTCCTTAAAACATTATTTAGAAGTGATGAATTACTAAGGAGTCTTGATGATGAATGCGGAGGTTGATTTTGACCGTATTTTGGGGAAAGTAATTAAATCAGATATTGGAATACAAAAAGTAATTCTTGTAGACCGGACTGGTCTTACCATTGCTCACGTGTCACGTGCCACTCCTTTTAGCTTGGATGTTGATGGCATAGGTGCCATTGCTTCCGCTGTCTTTGGGGCTTCCGAGGAACAAGGGACAAGCTTGAATATTGGAAGATTACAATTAGTAACCTCCGAATTTGAAAAAGGAAAAATATTTGCCTCAAGTTGCGGAAAAGGCGTGCTATGCGTGGTTACGAATGATGAGGTAAATATTGGCCTGGTTCGTCTCATTCTGGACAAAGCTGGCAAGGAATTAGAGCCTGTACTCGACGAATTCTTGAGAGGAAAACCGAAAGTAGAGGGAGAAACGGCAGGATTAGATCCAGATGACTTGCAAAAAGCTTTGAGTGCGCTCGAACAATCTTTCGGTTGAAATTTACATCCGATTTTTATTTTTTCTCATTCCTTTCAGGTAAAGAATGTTCTAAAATGGAATTAGTTTCTTAGTTTCATACTTTTATTCCGTGTAATTGTAATAGCAATATGGCTCGTGCAAGTGTCTGGAAGGCCCTCTTTATGCCAGCTCCTTGAATGGCAACTGTCTCATATACCGGTATCCCTTCTGGAATTCCGATTTTTGTTAATAATTCTTCGCGCGGGAGGGCATCTGGGACATCTCTCTTATTAAGGGTGACCACTAGTGGGATTTCATTTCCCAGTTTTTCTCCTAATTCTTCTTTTAATTCTTTAAATGATTCGATGTTTGCTTCTAATTGTGATGCCGATGAATCTACTACGAATAATATGCCATCAACACCATTTAGGACGACTTTTCGTTGTTTCTTATGGCGATCTTGCCCTGCTACAGTAAATACATCAAAAACTACGGCAGAATTTGGTGCTTGCATTGGTAAGAAGTCAAAAAATAAGGTACGTCCAGTTGGATCCTTTATTTGTCGAAAGTCACCTTTATCTAACCCTTCTAGTCGTCCATACAACCATTCTAATGTAGATGTTTTTCCAGAGAGAGAAGGTCCATAGAAAACGATTTTAATGTGAATTCGTCCCTGTGCGTCCTTTTTCATGAGAGAACCACCAATATTTTCTAAGATATCTCATTAATCTATCTTTTTTAAGTCAATCGTCAGGCTTGATGAAAAGGCGGATTTTAGATCTTTTTCGTGGCATCAATTTATCTGGACTTATTGGACGTCCGAAAATATCTAGTAACTTGTTTTTCTCATTCATGTTGTCGAACAGTGTAGTTGAGGCACTTGGAGCTTCCATTAATTCTTGCTTGGAAGTTGTTTTTATGATTCCATCTCTAGAAAAACGAGGATTTAATTGTCTTTTTCCGCACCATGGACAGAAAATGTACTTTCCAGCGATGTTAGTTGATTCGAATGGAGAATCACATTGTTTACAAGCAATTTGCATTTGAAGTCATTTCTCCTTCCTTATTTGTTCATTAAAAGGGATTGATTGCATTCTGGACATGCATCAAAACCTACCAAGAGAAGATTGTCATAACAATCCTTGCAAAGGTGATGTTTTTTTGTTGAACAAGAAATCACATCGTCTTTTGGAATTAACTTTTCGCATTGGATGCAAGAAATATCAGATGAGAGCAGATCTGAATGAAATGATGCTTCTTGCACGTTGATGTAGCCTTTTATCTTTCCAAAAGCGATCATGTTTTCTAGATAATAGACAATTTCTTCATCATTGCACCCTAATTGAGATATTAGGGACTTTAGAGGTATTGTTGGTGTTGTTTGTTGCGCAAGGTATTGATAAATTGAAAGAATTTTTCCTTTCATTGGTGTACCGCGTTCCTGTGATAAAGGTAGGTTATCGTGCGATTGCAAAAGCTGAGAGTTACAGAAGATGCATCTTTCCGTATCTTCGTTAAATGAATTTGATGAAAGATATGTTACTTCACAATTTGAACAAAATCTAGGCAAATCTAGGATGAAGCTAGAGATGTTTTCGCAATATGCGCAAGATCTTTGGGGTTGTCTTTCGTAGCATTGTTTACAGGTTTGGCGTTGGCAATTCATGCATTCATAGAAAATATTTGGATTTTCATAGGAATCATTGCATATTTGACAGTAGATTGAGAAGGTTTTGATCCCTTTTATGGTATCTTCATTTACCACCACGGGCAGGTATCCATGTTCTTTGATGAATGAAACGTAGAGATAGAGTAATCGTTCTTTGCTGACTATTTTCATGAGTTCCCTGGGAAGAATGAGGGCATTAGAAATGATTTCTTCCGGCGACTTACTGGAGATTTCGTTGTCTTTCACGAGAATCAATGGTGTAATTTGCTTGACAAGATGCAGAACGTGTTGTAAATCATCTACCGTGAGTTCTAATTTTAGTTTCAAGAATTCAATGGGAATCCTTCTATAGGAAAAAATGACGATTAGTGTTTCCTTGATGATATCGACAATAAATCTTAGATTTTGTTGGTCTTCAGTAAATATGAAGGGTATTACCACATTACAATCCCAAGCTTTTCTTATGATATCGTAAATTTCATCTTTTTCAATTTGGAATAATTTAATGATCCAAGATACAGGAATTTTTTGGTAATCTTCATGAATTTTAAGAAGGATTTGCTTGAAGATGGAAAATGCATTCTCATTTCCTTCTTGAAGTTCATCTTTGATTCCTTTTAATGTATAGAGGATATTTCCCTCAAGAACCCCTATGAATTGGTCTCGCTTGGCGAGAACATCTAGACAGATTTCAATTAATTCTTCTGGCCATTTAATCTCTCTAATTAGATGATCCCAGCGTATTCGACGCTTTATTTCCAATCGTTTTAGAAAAAGTCGGAGATCATTGGCGGCATTTTCGACAAGATAACATTTTCGGAGTTCGAGATCCCAAAAGATATTATCAGATGTCTTATTCAGAATGAATCGCACGATTTCTATGAATCGTTGTGTATTTATTGGTTGAAATTGTCGAACCAGTTCGACCATATCAAGTTTTCCATTTGTCTCGATTAGAGTAGTTATTTCTTCTTCTAAATAAGGTAATGGAAGAAATCTGTTGTTCCTCGTGAGAATACCTTGTAGTGTCCCTTCAGATATTAATTCAGTAAGAATTGGGATGACTTTTGGCAGTTGTTTCGATTTGAAGAAATGGGTGAGTTGAATTGGATGAGTAGCCATTTTAAGGAGATCGATGAATTCTTTTTTCATTTTTACCATTTAAACCGATCCCTTCAGTTCTTGTATCTTTTTTTGGTATCTTTTTACGATCTCTGAGTGACGTTCTTCTGATATCTCCCCAGATAATAACTTTTCGTCAGCTTTTTCAATGAGTTCTTCGTATTTCTGTAATAATGCCTGTAATCTTTCTTTTTCATCAGCATCTTCATCTGTTTTTAAGAGGGTTTGATGTTCTTTTGGAATTTTGAGTCCCAAAATGTCAAGTGTTAATAGTTCAAGGCCCCATCTTGTGAATTCAGGGTTTATTTCTCGTCGCACTTTTAGACTAATCGACTTTCTCTTCGAATATAATTCGGATAAGTTATAGTTGCTTAACGCTGTTTTTATTGTACTGATGAGGGTGTGCTTGATCCAACTCTTCAACTCTTTGAGGTCATATTTGGCCTGATCCGCGATGACATTTTTCACGAAACTTCTGGGGTTTACTATTCTTACTCTGGCACTTCCATAACATCCAATGAGCGCTTGATCTGCAGTGTACACGCTCGGACTTCCCCACTTGATTTCAATTTCTCTTTTGGTGATCCATATTATCTCGGTACCTGGTGATTTAGATTTTTTTTGTAATTCAAAAATGCCAGAGTCTGCAATCCCAACGATTGAGCCCTGATGCAAGAGCACCACGTGTTCATAATCCTTTACAACGAACCCGTCAATATTTCTGAAGGAATCTGTAGCAATTGAAGTCAATCTCGTGATGATGCGATTTTGGTTTTCATCTAAATTAGAGTTAACTATAGTTTTCCCTTTGAATGTCCTTCCAACGCTGCTGGTTACATCACCAATTTTTTTGAAAAATCCGCCCATTCTTGATTCTTTCATTGACGGTTCACATCCTTGCTTCATTTGTCCTTAATCAGATAATCCAGGGAAATACCATCTTTCTCCTTCCTCAAATGATTGGACGTATCTGGCTATTTTATTATTTTCAAAAAATTCTAAAATTCTTCGTGCACGCATTTCATCCCAGCGTGTTCGAACGAGGATTTCTTCTAGCGTGATGTATCCTTTTTCTAACGCAAGTTGAAGCACTACATTTTGGTCGGAATCCATCTCCACGGGAACTAGTTCTATTACTTTAGTTCCAGATGTGAGTGTTTTAATTCCCGGAATGATTCCTTTTACTGCAAGAAAGTCGCAGGCATCGGTGATGTCATCAACATCTAGATCCACATCGTATTTTTCTTTTACTTTTTTGTAAAAAATCGGGATGGTAGCAAACGCACCAAATTCTGCCTGGAAGGTGGGCAAATCTTCTGTGATCAAGTCAGCTAAACGCTTGATAAATTTTTTCTTGCCAAAAAATCGTTTTTTTGTTAGTTTCTGAGTAGCTATTAATCTATCAATGTCCATGACTTTTTGTTCTTTTCCAGTGATTCGTGATTCGAGTTCTTCAATTCTTTTAGCGTATTTTTTCTCGAGTTTCTTTAGAATTTGCTTGTTAATCGTTCCTTCATTCAATAGTCGTTCCTGTAAGGAGATGAGTTCCTCGATATGATTTGTAACTAGCATCATCTCTTGAAGGATCTCTCTAGCTTCAGTAAGTGTTATTTGCTGAAAATCCATTTTTTCGGTCAATTTTTTGCTACTTTGAGTTATTTTTTGCAAGAGAACAATGGTTAATAGACGTGCCGTGTATAAATCTTTTCTTTCATCTATTTTTTGTATTTTTTCTTGCTTGCTCCAGATTAGTTTTGGAAATGATTCAACTGTATATCTGAGTTCTTCGACGTGTGAGTAGAGCTTGTTTACTAGCCTATGTAAGTTAGAAAACGCAGAATTTGAAGTCAGAGAATCTTCTAGATCAAGTAAACTGTCTAATGCCAATTTGAAGAAATGGTTTAAATCCAAAGAATTCTTTGTGGACATGTTTTAGTCACCAATGTCATTCAACAGGCCATCGAAAGGTAGAAGATTTATCATACAATTATAAGAAATGCGACGCTACTTTTTATTCTTTTCTTCAATCAAGAAACGATCTCTTGCATTCCGAATGAAAATTCATATTAAAAAGGGAAAGGAAAAACAGTTTCATATCTTTCGGCACATTAAAAAGGCAGCTTCATTGTCCATGTAATATTTTTTCAACTCCTTTACGATCGTGTAGCCAAGTTTTTGATACATGGTGATGGCTGGTTGATTAGTTACTCTGACTTCCAGGTACACTTCGGTTGCTCCGGCAGCCTTCATTTCGGCTACAGATTCGAGTAATAATCGTTTTCCAATGCCCATTCTCCGATATCGTGGTAGTACAGCAATTGATATCGTGTGGCCCTTTTTCACGCGCCGAAAATGTGAAAAACAACTAATACCAGTGACAATTCTTCCCATGGTATATCCTACGACCTTACCATTAACTAGAGCAACCCGAAATGCTTTAGGTAGGGAAGAATAAATGTACAAAAAGTATCGTCGAGGATAATGTTCTGGTAAGCAAGCCCTATTAATTGTTACCACTTGATCTAAATCTCGTTCCTGAAACTGTCTTGTTTTGTAGGGAGAATCTGGAGGAAGTGTTGGTAATTCAGGAAACGAAGAAATTATTGACATGAATTCTCACTTATGTCTGTAGTCTTGGGAGAGCTCAAATCCGGATTCAATAAGTAATTTCCTTCGATACTTTGAATATTTTTGTTCCTTCTCTAATGAGAACTTGGGTGGATGCGGATTTCTTAATTTACCACCGCAGTAAGGACATTTTTCGGCCAAGATGCTATATTCCTGGCAGGATATGCATTTTTTGAGGAGTTTTGGCATCTTATTTCCCCGAAGGTCTCTGAAAATCCAGTTCAGCGTCATAGTTATTCAGATTATTGCTGAAAACATCTTGAATCGTTTTCCACGTTAGCTCGGCTTTTTTCCAGTCAGGAGCTCTGATGTTCACTCGATAACGTGGTGCGGCATCTACTGCCATTTCAATTTTAATGCCTTCACCGATCTTAATACCTTCATTATAGGCTTTTTCAAAGCATTGTCGTAGAACTTGGGCACCATGACCACTATATACACTCGCTGTGATGATTCCTATGAGTTCTACTCCAGTTTTTTCATACTCTTTAGCTGTTAGATTATGAATGGCTTTGGCAATTTCAGAATCTATTCCTGCTTTTTCTAGTACTTCTGGACCAATTTGAGCGCTTTGGAGAAGAGCTTGATGATAATTTTGGAAATTTTCTAAGATGGGAATTTCTACTTTTTCATAAAAACTATCTTCGTTCATGTTTAATCGTTCTCTAATGACTTCTAGCAGCCTTCGAGCCCGTTTTTCATTTCGTAGTTCTGTTAATTTTTCACGTTTTTGGGACTCAGACACTCTTCTCATGGAAAGATCAACTTCACCGCGATGCGGATTCACGCGGAGAACTCTGGCCACCACTTCTTGGCCAGGGCGAACATATGCTCTGATATTTCGGACCCAAGTTCTTGTTATTTCTGAAATATGACAGAATCCCGCCCTGTCACCGAGATATTCATAGTCGATGATGCGGAAATAGGCTCCGTATCCAGGTGCTATGTCGGTGCACACGGCCACGACAAGTTCATCAACCTCAGGAAATTGTTGTCTCGTGAATTTAGGCTTATCTTCTTTCTTTTCCAATTTTTCTTTACTAGTCGCATCTTTGGTTTTGGTGGTTATAGTTGATTTTTCTACAGACTCCTCTTTTTGTTTGGACTCTATTTTTTTCTTTCTTGTTGTGGTACGTCGTTTTTTTCTTGCTGGCATTTTTAAAAAGCACCCTATTTTTTCTTCACAATCTTTTACCTATTTGTCAGTCCTTCTATCATTAACGGAGCACGTGCTACTGAACTCGGAATTAAGATCAACGTCCTTATTTTCTAAATTATCTAATTTTTTTAATAAGTATCAATAATCTCGACTATTATCTTGCCTTTACCTCCTTTTGGTATGGCAAGTGTCTTGTCGCACACGATACACTTTACAGTCTGAGCAGGATGTGAAAAGACGATTTGTTCATTACCACATTCGCATTTAACCTTGTGAAAGCGGCTTCGTGGTTGCGCAATGATTCCTCGCATGGTCCATTCACCTTTCTCTTTTCATGTATTTTCATGTATTTTCTTCTTCAGATGATATCTCAATAACTTGTGCTTTTCCCTTTGATATGAGGATATCATAAGCGATATTCTCAGATATGGCAATTAGATCTCCGGCTTGATGGGGACCTCGAAGACGACCCTCATTATCATAATATTGAGGGAGATTTTCCAATATTTCAACCAAAATTAACCGTTTTTTAGTCTTACGTGGTTGTTTTTCATGAACATCAGTAGTTGCTGCTTCTTTATAAGCGATGTCTTTTTGGATATGAGGGATGGAGGTTTCTCTCCAAAATTTATTGGTAGAATCAACGATGCTACTGAATAATTTTTTTTCTTCTTTTGTCATCAATTTCCTTTTTTCTGACAAGATATTCAGATCTTGTGTCTTGAGAATGTTAGTGAACATCTTAAGTAGGCGTATCTTGATCAAGACGTCACGCATGCGAGTGACTTGTTGCTTTTTTGCCTTTAATAAGGATTCAAGCTCGGATGCCGAGTTTGAATCAATATTTTCTTGTAATTGAGCCAAATAACCCTTAATCCTAATGTAAAAATCTTCTGGGAGCTTTCTAAGATCATCATTGGATAATTCATTGTGTAGTGCTTGACGTAATTCTTCCTCAGACACCAGACTCCCTACCTAATTCGTAACTATTTTCACTTATCACCCATTGTTTGAGAATGTACCGTGAGAAGAGCTACATATCTTTCTGTTTCAATCATGAATAAAATGTCTTTTTAATTTTTTTTAGTGTTTTTACGTTGTTTTGTAGGTG
>JAJRXH010000437.1 GCA_024276395.1 archaeon | reverse complement strand
TGATGGTGAAAGAGTTTCCCCATTTTTCAGTGACTTCTTTGATGTTTTTTTCCATATTTTCATCCCGATCTCCAGTGTAACATCCAGTAGTGGCGCCAAAGGCCCTTGCTACCAGAAATACGTGAGTAGTAATTCTTTTGTCTCGTTGCTTTCGGTGTGATAATCTTAATACCTTAACCTTCATGATTTTTCACTCCCTTTCCCGTTAATGACTTGTTTTTAGGAAATGTGGGGAGGCAAGCATCTTACTTGGATATGTTGAATGATTTGTCGGAATTGGTGTTTTAAGTGTTTCCAGTAGTTTATTATTCTTCCATCTCTCGTTTCAAACCAAGCAGCGGCAGCACCGTAGGCAATGATGGTGGCTCGATAACGTGGGATGGGCCATGCCACATAGTATCCTCTTAACAAAAGGTCATGGTATGGTTTTACTAGTTCAAATGCATCCTTCCGTGGTTTTCCAAAGATCAAGTGATAACGCCAATCAACGGCTCCTTTTGGATTTATATCACTGTGTGTCCACATTTCCCCTAAAAAGGCTGCCTCAGCTTGTTGATGGAATTTTTTTGGATCTAGTGGATCAGCTCTTACTATCTTAACTCTTGGTGAGGGATCTCCAAATGACTTAAGCCATGATGTTTGATCACCTATACCAATGCTAGCTAATTCTTCAATTACTGGTTCATTGTCTTCAAAACCCACGATTCTGTCATTATCTTGACTATAAATCAAGTATGCTCCTGCCCAAGCTTGATAACAGATATCTGATGGGTCAAATCTAGCTAGATTGCGTGATAATGGAGTTCGATATCCACCAAGGAAAAAGTACCCTAGCCAGTGTTGTGTCGATTTCATTAACTCTTTGGCTTGATGTAGCCTAGTTTTTATGGGATGTCGTGTCCATGGATGTGGTTTATAGAGGAAAGAGAGTGTAATTCTGGAAGTTTTCTCTTCTGGATAAGAGAGTTTGTGTTGTAGTGTGACTAATCCATCTAGGAATGCCCATCGCATTCAATGTTCACCAAGTGAGACTTTTGACGCCGCGCTTATAAGCTCCGCGGCCAAGAAGAAGTCATTTAAAAATAACCCTCACGAAGATAATATTGAAGATGCCAAATTTCGTGGTGAAGGTCGTTGTTGGAGAAAGAATTTTCGATGAATGAGGAGCATGAAACTCATGAAGAGGAAAATGAACCCTCTCAACTGTTGCGGAAGGTAGTTTCTCGGCGACCACTTCCAATATCAGCCAAATCGAGTCCAACTTTACAGGAAAAAATCATAGCCATTCTTTCTTCTAGAAATGAAGGTTTTACCGTGAGTTTTGCAGGTATGAAACGGTTGCTTGGTGATGTGCATCAGCAAAAACTCTCTAAATCAATTCAGCGATTATTAGAAGCCCAAATTTTGCAAAAAGATGATCAAGGTTATCGATTATCCCCAAAATTTTATCATGTTGGTTCTTCCAAATTTTTGAAAGAAGATTCTCGTCAAAATATAGATAAACCATTGATTAACAGTCAACGATGGGAAAAACTTGCGGAAATTAAGGGTGTCTTCTATCTTTCCAAGAAAATGAACCCACGAACGTTATACGAACAATTTAAGGGACGATGGTTCGGAAGATTTCGATTTGTTGGAGGAAAAGTGAGTGATGATGGAGCAGTAGCAGAATGGATATCCGAAGATCTCCTTTCTCAATTGTACTTGTTCATCAAACCACGAGAAATCATCTATAGCATGAAAAATCCTAAGACAACAGATCATTCTTCATTGAAGTCCTTTCTTTTGAAAACGGTAGCTAAGCCTTTTGATGTTGACCTTTCTCTTGTCAAATTCAATTAGTTCTGTAGTTATCAATAAGTTGTTTCTTTCTTCCCCACGTGTCATGTTATCTGTTTTTACAAGAATTTGTTCTTTTTGTATCTTTTTGCGGGTCTTATCGGGAAGTGCTCTCATTTTTTAGGGGGTAATTTCTCATTTTCTTGTCTTCTTTTTTCTATTGCAATCATGATTGTTTTTGTCAAGGCCTCAAAGACTAATTCGACATTTTCACCATGGAGTGCACTAGTGTAAATGGTTCTTGGTGCAAGTAATGTCGTGCCTACGATTTCCTTTAGTTGTCTTTCAACGTCTCTTATTTTATCTCTGGTAACTCTGATCTGGTCTTTCAGATCAATTTTATTTCCAATAAGGACGACGGGGGATGGATCGTCAGCATGCTTCCAAAAGTTTTCTACCCATAAAGGAATGGAAGAAAGAGTGTCAGGTCTGGTCATATCAAAAACAGCTAGTGCTCCCTTGGCACCAGCATAATAAGAAGGTAGTATTTGGTTGAACATTTGTTGGCCGGCTAAGTCCCAAATCTGAAGAATGACTTTCTTGTTTTCTATTTCCATGTGCTTCACGGCAAAATCTGCACCGACAGTCATGATATATTCTTTACTTGGAGTTTCACCCATGAAACGTTGTCGTAACGTGGACTTCCCTACAGCGGGATCACCGATGAGACACATCTTGTAGGTAGGCCTTATTGATCGATCTCGAAAGAGAACAGATGATTCCTTGGTTTTATTTAGTTCTTTGTCAATTTTGTTGAGCTCTCTGCGAGTAAGTGATCTTCTGAAACGAGTTCTTTTGTTTTTTTCTTTCAAGTTTGTCACCTGGTCTTGTTCACTTGGTCTAATAATACGTGCTTTGTTGATGTTTCACGAATTCATGCCTTGATCATTCCAATAATCCGCTAATAATAATCCAATTAACGTGAGAAATCCTCCCATTAGAGCCGTAAGGGAAATTAGCGTGTTCAAAAAGACCCATTCATAAATGAGTGAGAAAATAGGAACTAAATACTGAATGGATCCCGCCGTTGTTGCGGTTTCTTCATCAAGGATGGTGAAATATAGCCAAAAACCAATTCCGGTTGCACCTGGACCTATGATGAAAATTAATAGCCACGTGATGGTATCCGTGATGATCATTATCTTTTCAAAGAATGTCACCGTCCCAAAAAGAAAAATTGATGCTATTCCTAGCTGTATCAATGTTGCCATGAGAGGATGCTCTGAATGGAACCATTTCTTTGACATGATGGTGTACAAAGCCCATGATATGCCTGCACTGATGGCCAGCATGTTTCCAAGGAAACTTTCGCTGGTTAACCAGTTTTCTAGAGGATCAATTCCAATTAGCAGAATGAACATCCCAATCGTTGCTATGGAGATGCCAATTAACTGCGTCCGAGATAGGCGTTCTTTTAGGAAAATCACGGATAACGGAGCAATGAAAACCGTGTTGGAATTTAATAGAAAGGAGGCAGCGGTAGCGCTAGTATGTCTTACGCTTTCAAATAGGAACAAGGGAAAGATTCCCAATGCAATGCCAGTTATCAAGTAATGCTGAAATGATGATTTTGATTCCAAGGAAGAATCACTAGAAAAAAAATCCATTTTTGAGGGTTTAAAGACTCGATATAATAGAAAGAGGGTTAAGAAGCCAGTAACATACCGGTACCATGCTAATTGCATAGCACTGATGGTAGGCGTCACTCCCACGAGAAAACGACCGATTACCGTGGTTGATGCCCATAGCAACACGATGATGATGGCAAAAAAAACATTTCGCGGACGCACAATAACCACTTGCCGAAGCTTTTCATTTATCTGAAAAAATGAGTGATATTCTAAGGGAAAAATGCATTCTTTCACAACGATTTTCTTTAGCTACCTTCTTTAACTAATTCATTTTCCAGAATGAATTGCACCAGGCGAATGAAGGGGGTGTCTGCATTTTCAACCCGTAACGCAGATGCTTCAATGAAAGGTGTCTCAAAACCAGACATTTCAGATATTTGTTGAGCCATTTGCTGACCATATTCCGGTTCAACCATTCCCAATCCTTTATCCCTCAGATCTTTCTTATTTCCCACTAGTACAATGGGAACTGTCCCTACGGTGCCCCAAAATTCATCTAACCACCTAGGAATGGCTTCCAGCGTCTCATGACGGGTAATGTCATAAACAGCAATGCCTCCAACAGCTCGACTATAGAAATTTTTTCGGATTTTTTCCAGTGATTGCTGCCCACCTAAGTCCCATAGCTGTAAGATGGCTTTCATCGGCTTTCCTTTCACGTTAATTTCTAGTTCTTTGGTCCCAATATCGACCCCAATCGTTGGTTTATACTCTTCGGTCATTATCCCGCCCAGGAAGGATTTCACTAGTGTGGTTTTCCCCACGGCAAATTCGCCAAGAATGCACACCTTCAAGATTGCAGTCATGGATGATCACGCCCATCAATGAAGCTAGGTGGTTATCCCTGCCTTTACCTCTTAAAAAGATAATATCTCTCCATTTACCATTTCTTTCTGCCAGCTTTTTAAGCTTTGCAACTGATCTATCCAACTCCTCGGTTGAGGCATCCTTGTTCTTTTCATCCAGATGTTGTAGAAAATTCAAGTGAAAGTGTGAAATGGCTGTCAATTAGTGATTTCAACAACGGTATTATTCTTTTCATTGAACTTTTCGTGATGTTTAGATGTTTAGTCACGCTTTCTTGTTCATTCGCTTGTCTTGTCTGGTTCAGAAATGTTGATGATGGGTGTTAGGGATGATTTCATGATATTATTGTACATGATCCATTCCTTACATGAATGTTCTCTTGATTTGGTGTGTATTGTAGCAGTAAGTCTAATATGGTTCTTTTTTATGGAAAAAATGTTTTTTGAAGGCATTTCATGTCATGACAACAGAATGAATTTGACCTCCTAACTGATAGGTATCGTGATAATATTGGAGCGATACCACATCTTATACATGGGGATATTCGCATTGCATTCACGTAGGAAGCCATGGTTGAGGTGAACTCCCTTGAATGTTAATGCTCTTAAAACCTTGTTCAAGCGAAAGGCGAAGACGCTCACTTTGGGAATCGTAGGGGAAGTTAATGCTGGAAAAACGACGTTAGCTAATCGTATCGGGATAGATTTAGCAAATAAGGAAGTTGGCAAGGTTTCTCCCATCCCTCATGAGACAAGAGATGTGGTCACATTAGAAAATTGCATCTTGGAGGCAGACGGATATGGTGTCGTGAACATGACCATCGTGGACACGCCAGGCATTGCAACATATGTAGATTATCGTAACTTCGTGAGAAATCATAACCTGACAAAGAAAGAAGCAATCGAAAGGGCAAAAGAGGCTACAAAAGGGGTCATCAAGGCAATTGAGTCCCTTGACCAACTTGATGCAGCCATTGTTGTCATAGATACTACTCGTCCTCCTTTCAATCAGGTAAACTTGATGATTCTAGGGAAC
>JAJRXH010000436.1 GCA_024276395.1 archaeon | reverse complement strand
TTCGAAACATATTGACATATCCAACAATTTCTTGCACGAGTTTCTTGTTTAGAACGACATCCCTAATTGTTCGGGGTGCGTATTTCACGGGCCATGGCGCATGCTCAGAGAGCCAATCCTGGGCAGACATGATCAATTTCTCCACTGGAGCATTTTCTCCAATAATAAGTCAATCAGGTACGATATTTAGCACTAGACAAGATCAAGTGTGCCAAGAAGCCTTGAAGCTGAATTTCAGGATCGCATCCTTCAGATATTCTAAAATCAACTTCAGCCAAGTAGCTAATAGCTGCCACGCGTATCAACGAAGGAATTTCATCTTCGGACATGTTTACCAAGGTAGAATTAAGTTGTTTCACGACATCTTCTCCAGACAACCCATAGTTCATCAAAACATCTCGCATTAGTTGTCGTGCCTTCGAAAAGGAAGGTTTCGAACTGATGCAAAGCTTGATGATGGAAGCCAATTCTTGAGGTTTGGCCTGACTTCTAACCGAGTAAATGACATCTTCTGTAATTTCACCACCTAAGGCTGCCGCAGCTTGTAACGTGTTAATGGCACGGCGAAGATCTCCTTCAGAGACCACGTAGAGCGCATCTAATGCCTCGTTGGAGATTTTTAATTTCTTATTCTTAGAAATCGTCCGAAGTCGTTCGATGACGAGTTCCTTGGGGATGCTTCGAAATCGAAACAAGGCACAGCGTGACTGAATAGGATCAATGATCTTGGAGGAATAGTTACAAATGAGGATGAAACGAGTTGTTTGGCTATATCGTTCCATAATCTGACGTAAAGCATGTTGTGCATCGGATGTCATCATGTCAGCCTCATCAAGAAGGATGACTTTGAAACGAGCATCACCATCTGGTAACAAGCTAGCAAACGTTTTGATGTCATTACGAATCACGTTAATACCACGATCATCAGAAGCATTCAACCGCAACACGTTTCTTCCAGCTTTTCCAGGGCCATAAATTTCGTTAATCAGGGCCTCGGCACAAGTAGTTTTTCCGACTCCTGGAGGACCTGCAAAGAGAAGATGCGGAATGTCACCACGACGGGCAAATTCTTTCAAGCGTGACACGATATTATCATGACCAATAACTTCGTCTAAGGTCTTGGGCCTAAATTCTTCAGTCCACATCCGTTCAATGACCATCATTTATCACCAAGAGACCATCTTGTTAGGAGATAGCTTTTGCCAACGAGTCATTATTAATCCTAAAAAATTGAAGGAAGCAAGAAGCGAGTTCTCAAAACTCTTCATCCGTGATTTGGGGTGCGAGAATGAAAGAGATCGATAATGAGTCAATGATGTCGAAGCTCATTCTTAGAGGATGATTTGATTGAAATTCGAGAATGGTAGTCTGCCCGCTCACGCTATTGCTGTCAAGAGTAGCAAATTTCTTCAAATATTCAGTTCTATAAGTCGCTTGATGCACGCCATCATCACTAATAGTTAAAGAACGCAAGGGACCATCCTCTGTGGGTTCCATCTCAACGGTAGCACTGCTCTTACCACGAGAAGATTCATGTCGAAAGACAAGTTTGTCATTTTCAGCGACGATGGTAACATCTTCTCCCGCGACTTCCATATCTTGAATGATTTCCTTGAGGATGCCCACGTTAAATTGTGCCATCACGGCAAAATTGAAATTACCACCCCTTAGGATTTCGTCTTCTGTAAATTCCTTGAGAGGTAACGTAAATTGCTTGGCAATGCTCCCTTTATATAACACTTGGAAATCATTTTCTCTTACTTGCAAGGTAAGAAGATCATCTTTTTGTCCTCTACCCAGAATCTTCTTTAATTCTTGAAGATTAAGTTTAACGGAGACTGGTTCTTTAACATCATATTCATTGAAGAATTCAGGCTTCAAAGTTAAATCAACCATTGCTACTCGTGGAGTGTCCATACTACGCAAGACAACTCCATCTCCACTAAAAGAAAAGATACCATCACTCAATATTTGGCTTGCAGCATTGATTAGAGACTTGAACAAGTTTATGCGATCTGATTCTTCAAGTACCACTTTAATAGTCATATTAACACTCACCTAGTCGCTTCATTGAATCTTCGTCCTACCATTCACGCCAAGAGCTTATAGTTTTATTTACAGATGACTTCCAATGATACCGAGATGTTAGCCAGCTCATATTAAAAAGAACAAATGAAATGATACTTGACGAAGAATATAGCGCACGCAGCTAAAGGCAAGAATGATGGCGCGGATGACCATGGAAACACCCGTAGGTGAAAAGCAAAAAACCAAGAAAAAACCAGCAATTGTAGTGAAGAGTAAAATTCTTCAAGTACGACTCACTCCAGCTGAAATGGCCATGGTCGATCATCTCGCCAGCAAGTTCAATCCACCAATTTCTCGAAGTGATCTCGTGCGTCTTGGCATTCGGATATTAAATGGAAGACTCAAGAATGCATCCGATGTTAACTATGGGGACTTTTTAGAAAAAGAACTTGAGCTAACACGTGATCCTTGGTCAACAGAGACAGAACCACGAACCGAAGATTCCTTACAAGGCATTCACGAACTACTACAAGAAATTTTGAATCAAGTTCAAAAAAACAACGAACTGTTAGAAGAATTCGGAAACCTTCTAGAACTAACAGATTCTAACAAGGAAGAAAAAGAAATTTCGCGAATTCAGGAAGCCATTTTAATTTCAAGACCAAAGACCGTTCAAGAATTAACGCGTACCATTGACTACGATGATATCGATTTAGTAATCCAAGCACTGAAATTATTGGAAGAGAAGGGAATCATCGAATATAAAAATAAAAAAATAAGATATTTGATGGAGTAGTAAAGAAAACCACTTCCATTTTTTACCAAAGACAAATGTCAGAAAAGAATAGGAAAGCCATTAATAGCGTTCTCCATGAAAAGATTGGTCTGAATTCCCATCACTTTAGGGGTTTTGTTCAGATGTTTTGGAGCATACTTCGGAAAATATCATCAATGAAAGAAAGATTGATGGTTAAATCAAGAATTTTCTTCATTGCATCCAAGTTATTTCCAGTTCTTCGTACTCTGCATCCGTTGTCGGAACGTAAACAAATGAACCTTGATCTTCAGGCCGAATGTTTGCAAATATTGACGAAAAGTTAGTGAAATACAAGGCGATTCTTTCTTCCAATGATAAACTCGCAATGAGATCTTTTAAGGTTTCCACATCTAAAAATTCCGTCTCTTCTTCACCAGTCGCTTTCATGAAAACAAATAGCCGATTCGTCTCTAGGAAGTTTTTCAACTGGTGCACTCGTTTTTGCTTTGTTTTCTCAATGGTTTTCGTTTCTTGAACCATTGGCTTCATCTCCTTCATTCTCTAAGATGAAGTAGGCTTTTCTGGTTTAAAAACCTTCCCAGAAAGGTATTATGTAATTACGCGTAAAGGCGAGCAATGTCGAAATAACAAGGCATTTCGGAGAGATATTCGAAGCGGCTAGAATGAAACATTTCATACTTGTTATGAATCATAGTCGTGAAACGAATGGATATTTACCCGTGTTAACATCCATCCTTCTTCAACTGAACTAGATATGTTTCTCAAGCAATCAGTGCGCAGTTTTTTTAAAAGACCTTTATCCACACTCAATCGAGTAGGAATTTTTCGGTGATCAGAAATGATTGAAGGACTGCATGTAGAGAGAAACCCCCTCCAAGAATGGCTCAAGGTAATCATTTATTATGGAATCACGCTCATCCTTTTATTTGGCTTGCAACGTCTCTTTGAAATCTTTCTATACACACCATTGATCAACTCAGTAAGCGACATTCAAGTGGCTAGAGAAATCCTCATTAATCTCAGCCAAGGAATGGTGGGCATCGTGGGAATTCTTGTCACGTGGGCCTTTTTGAGAATGGATAACTTGGATTTCTCTTTCATTGGACTAAAATTCCAAAAATATGAGGATGAAATCTTTCATTTCTTGGTAGCAGCAGCAATAGTTCTTCCTTCATTGTTCGTTACCGTATCCTTAGAATATCATTTCGGATTAGTAAAATTTCAAGGACCAGCTCCTTCAATTTTTCCAGCAATTGCCATTCTCGTGGCATTTTTCGGCATAGGAATTGGAGAAGAAGTCATTTATCGCGGCTACATCTACAAGAAAGCCAAAGATGCATCTAACAAAATCATTGCTCTCATATTATCTTCTCTTGCTTTTGGTTCCATTCACATCGTAACCTGGGCCCCATCGAGAAGTCTAGAAACAATGTTTGCCATTGCCATTTCGGCGTTCTTCATTGGATCCGTCTTTGTCATTGCCTTGGAGGTAGCAAGTAGCAAGTTACCATTTCCAATCTACATGCACGGATGGTGGAACCTTTTTCTCTTCGTGTATAGAGCCAATTTCGTGTATAAAGGCATCTCAGATGTCTTTTACGAAATTTTTTCAGTTTTGATGGGCTGCTTGTTAATGACAATTGGCCTCATTCTTGCCCATAAGTTCTATCCAAATCGATTTAATAGCGTGAAAGAATCATTCACCAGTTAAGGAAACAGTCATTCATCACCAAGCTCTTGGACGACAAAATAACGATCATTTCAAAAACTTTTTAAAGAAATATTCCTAAAATAAGGGATAAAAACAACAGCTTTTATTATAAAAACTGTATTCAGCTGTACATGAAGGCAGTCAAGGTTCTGATTATCGACATCAACCCTTTCAGGAAGGTAAAGCAATGACCGATGTAGAAAATAAAATCAACCCTAGAATACATTCCATGGTAGAACAATATGTCGACGTGAGTAGAAGACCTCTAGAAATAGTAGAAAGAAAAGGAAAAGGACATCCAGATTCCATAACAGATGCCATAGCATCCCTTTTCAGCAGTTTATATTCCAAATACACAAATGATTATTTTGGCGGAATAGGACATCATAACGTGGATAAGGTAGTCATTTGTGGCGGGACTTCACTGCCTAAATTTGGAGGTGGAAGCCAGATTGACCCAGCCATCGTCGATTTTGTAGGAAGAGCTCTTCGAGAAATAATCAACAGCAATGGAAAGAGCATCAAACCCATTCCATTGTACGATTTAGCTCGAGAGGCAACCTCTCAAATTTTTAATCGACTGGCACCCAACCTCAAGTACGTGTTTGAAACCAACAAGATAAAAAGAGGTTCCTTAGATCTCATTGAAAACTTCGAGATCGACCGAGAAATACCCCGAGCTAATGACACTTCTTTTGCCACGGCATGGGCTCCCTTATCACCCCTCGAGCAATTACTCGTCGACATCGAAACTTACCTCAATGGTGAATATCGGAGGAAAAATCCCTGGCTGGGGACAGACATCAAGATAATGGGACGAAGAATGAATGATGACATCGTGATTAACGTGGCAGCTGCTTTCATTGACTCTCAAGTAGATGATGCCGAAGATTACAAGGACAAAAGAGAAAAGCTTCGAGAAAACATTGCCAAAAAATATCACCTTGACTCCGGAAAAATTTGGGTTAACTCGGCAGATATTGATGAAAAAGAAAGTTTTTACATCACGGTAACAGGATTAAGCATCGAAAATGGAGACGA
>JAJRXH010000435.1 GCA_024276395.1 archaeon | reverse complement strand
CAGCTGTTCGCAGCGCTTACTGTCATCATCGCCGTGATAAGCAGCGTGGGACTACTTTCGATCTTGTTCATTCTGACTCACAAGATAAAAATGACGAAAGTGAGCTTACCACGATTTACTAACTAATCGAGGTACGAGGTAATCAATTGGTATAAACATGTTGAATTCTTTTTTGAGTAAGGGAAGGAAAACAATCCAAACCCACGTGAACAAAAAGGAGAGATTGAGATTGACGCAAGATGAACCACGAGACGTGATGGAATTTACCACGCATCGGAGTGAAAATCACTTGCAAGATCCCCTCATCGTCGTGCGCTGCTTGATCCACATCTATGAAAACCTTGGAATTGGAGTGTCAAGAAAAAATGGATCATCTCGTACAAAAACGATTGCCCTACGTGGCATCGATCTCGACGTTAATCGCCAAACAATGACGGCAATCGTTGGCGAAAGCGGTTCTGGAAAGACCACTCTCTTGAACATCATCGGGGGACTACTGCGACCCACTTACGGTAACGTGATCGTCGATGGTCATCATCTCGAGATGCTATCATCGGTCGAACGTCATACCTTCAGAAATCGATACTTTGGTTTCATCCAGCAGTTTTCTCATCAGAACCTCTTTTTTGACTTGACGGCTAGAGAAAACATCGACATCCCACTACTTCTTCGCGATTTCACGAGGAAAAAGATGACAGAATGGATGAAAGATCTCATTGATACGTTTTCATTGAAAGATCTCTTGCAACAACCCACACATGATCTTTCTGGAGGTGAACGCCAACTTATCAGCCTGATCGTGGCCATTGCTCACGATCCCTTAATCATTTTAGCAGATGAACCAACTTCCGAAATGGACCCATCAATGGCTAAAAAAGTACTGGAGATTTTCAAGTGGTTGACCCTTGAACATGAGAAAACGATCATCATCACCACACATGATCCAACCGTGGTCAAAAGTTGCGATCACGTGATACGACTGAGAAAAGGGGTTATTGAAGGGATGATGGACCAAGAGGGCTTGCAACACAAAACACTTGAAGAAATTCATGAATTAATGACAAGATCATTCCAATACCTTTCTGTAGATCAACAAGGAAGAATAACATTTCCCCGAAAGCTCCTAGAGGAAGTAGGCATAAAAGAAAAAGCTTTTGCCATAATAAAAGGAAGGACAATCATTTTGAGTGGAGATGTAAGATTTCTAAGGAGTGATGGGGAATGAAGCCACTCCAATGATCATGATGTCCTTGAATGAAGAAGATTACCTCCGTTAGGAAACTGAAAAATAACCACGATGGGGAGCACATCATGAGCAATGAAATCGGGAACTTAAGCATGAAAGAGGCAGACAGATTTTATCTCATGCTCAAGAATGTAAAAAAATCTTTCACCTTGAAATCGGGAGTTAAAAGACTCATCCTGAATGACGTGTCAGTGAACATGAAAAAAGGAGAATGGATCGCCATCCAAGGTCCCTCTGGTTCTGGAAAGACCACGTTATTGAACATCATTTACGGAAGCGTGTCACCAGATGACGGCAGCGTGATCATCGATGGTGTCGACATTACCAAGTTAACTGGATCACGCCTCCAATATTTTCGCAGAACCAAGATGGGGATCATCTTACAAGAAAACGTGCTGTTACCTCACCTAACTGCACTCGAAAACGTGTTATTCCCAGCATATCATGCAGGATTAATTTCGCGAGATGATGTTTTTAAAAGAGCGAATCAACTGCTTGAATTAATGGGACTGGAAGACAAAAAACACCAGTATCCAGCTGAATTATCTGGAGGTGAGCAACAACGAGTTGCCATCGCACGAGCACTTGTTCTTGACCCACCAATCATCATTGCAGACGAACCGACTGGACAGCTAGACCTCGAAAGCACGGAGAATATCCTCAATTTACTGGCAAGGTTTCATCAACAAGGATTAACAATCATCATGGTAACGCATTCATCGCACGTTGCTAAAAACTGTGAAACCATCTATTCATTGAAGAATGGCCAATTGGTCAAAATTAATGATTAATAATTTAAGCAGATTTCATCCTAATAAATGTTCATTGACCCGTCTCAATAACTCTTTCTCGCAAGGAGCACGCATTGATGAAAACCCAAACATCTGCACACGAATGATTCAACCGTTTAGTAATCTCTCTATAATGGAGATTCGTGCCTCATTCCTTTTCTAATATATAAGAGGCCCTTCCACCTCGTCTAACTCCATCACTATTCTGAAGGGCGGTGATTTGTTAGCAACAACGATTACATTAGACTTTCCGAAAAGTTGGTCCAAGAAGGAGCAACATTAAATGCTCTTCTGGAGGTTTCAATGCAATGTCGCGAGAATGGGCACTAGTTATAAGCATGTGCAACCATCATTAACTGTCTTTTAAATGTCATCAACCTTAATTTATTCAGATGTCCCATAACCAAAAAAGAAAATTTCCCTTTGACCCTCATAAATGAATGAACGAGAAAGATGAATGCTGAAAAAAATAAATTACTAATCAATTCATGACAGAATGGTCGTGAAACCAATGGTAGTAAGGGCATCACCATTCGAACGAATCAGACGTAAGTTGTTAGAGACACCGTTACCAAAATTATTTGATCCACAGTCAGCAGAACGTGGAAAAAAATACTGGGAAGAGAAACGAGTAATCAACATTGATTTAAGCAATGCAATAGAAATCAAAGCACGTGTTCTTGGGAACTACATGCCGTACTACGAGGTCATCATCAACCTCTTGCGTTCTTCTCAGCAACTACATTCTCGTTGCACCTGTCCCATTGGAAAAAACTGTAAGCACGTGGCTGCGATGATACTATCGCTTCGAAATGAATGGCGTGATGCTGTTGAAAATCATCTTTCTCTTCTCTTCAATAATCCCATGGGAATTAATTTAATTAACATTCATCAAAATACTAAGCATTCCATTCAGAAGCTCCAAGAATACTTCAGAAAGATGGATCACGACATGCTAGCTCGAACAATGGCAATATTTTTTGCCAATCATCTCCATTCTCTAGTTAATCTAGCTCGTTTTCTCAAAGAACAAGACACATCCATAAAACACATCACGAATGCCCTGGAAGATGATCTACTTAAGGAGCTCACGAGGATCATAAGTAGATGTAACAATATTTTGAGAAAAGAACTCGAATCGATCTTCGTAGAATTGCATTTTGGTGATCATTCTTATCTTTATTCGGATGATCTATTATACGGTTACCGGTGCGAACAGTTTAATGATCTAGTTTTCATGCCAGTGTTACAGTACTTGCAAGGAATTAACGGATCATTAAGTCAAGTTTGGCCTCTTTGGAAGATTGCTTTCCGATGGATGAGCCAAGAAGTTCCCTCTATCATGCGAGATTATCGTGATTCTTTTATTTCTGCACACAATTATTATATCTTTGATGATTCTGTAGAAGATGGTTTCGAGGAAGCCGCAGAACTATATTTTCTGTTACACGCACCAATTCGCAAGATTCTTCTCCAATTCATTCAAACATGTTGGTCACAAGGCAACGAGATTAACAACGAAACAATGACAACAATTTTTTCACTAATTGGCGAAGTTTTACAAAAATATGATCCTACATACGAATTGGAATATCCATCGTTTACCAACATCGAACAAGAGAGGAAAAAAATTAATCAAAACTGGATTCAAGTGTTAACGGCTGCAATCAACCCCTCCAGAGATCATTTAACATTCTTAAAGAAACATTATCAACTGATTTCCAAATCATCCTCGACAAAAATGGAAAAAGATGTAGCTCGTATGATACGTGCTGGACTACGTCAATTCGAATTACAAGGAAGAAACAAGTCTCTCTTGAAGATTTCAACTGTCCTGGTAAAGGAAGAGGAAGCGAATGACTTCTTAGAATTTCTAAGGAGAAACGAGTATCAGAATGATCTAGACTTCCAATACCAGCTTCTCATGGCATTTTTACACGAGAATTGGATCCGTTTTAATGATTTATTTTATGAAATCT
>JAJRXH010000434.1 GCA_024276395.1 archaeon | reverse complement strand
GAAGCATTAGACCTCTTGAAAGAGCTAAATATCAAGAAAGAAGACGGTGAATACTATCAATTTGGCGATGACATCCCAGAAGCTCCAGAACGACAACTCATCGATCATCTTGGAGAACCCGTCTTTCTTACTCATTTTCCAGTTACCATGAAGCCTTTCTACATGAAGATTAATGAAGAAGATCCAAGAGTAACTAATTCAACAGATCTATTAGTCCCCGGCGTCGGAGAAATCGTTGGTGGAAGTCAACGTGAAGATGATCATGACACCTTGCTCCAAAGAATGAAAGAAGAAGGCCTTAACACGGAACCTTATTATTGGTACTTGGATCTGAGAAAATATGGAAGTGTCCCTCATTCCGGTTTCGGTCTAGGATTTGAACGTTTTATCCAATGGATGCTCAATCTAGATCACATTAGGGAGACTTGTCTCTATCCAAGATTAATCAATAGAGCGACGCCTTAAGGTAAATAACCGATAAAATGAATATTTTTCATTCTGCCCCCACTTTTTCTTCCCCTCTCACATCCTAAAAGATTCAGATCTCTTTCCTAAAAAAGTGAAAAAATCTACTTGTAGTATTCATCAAACGGATTTTCTTCAATCAATGCTTGGGACGATATAGAGTCGCAAAGAAAATGTTCAATTCACGATCCCTTTGCACGAGAATTTCTAAAGGCTGGCCTTCCTTGGTAGTCACGCGCAAGATCACGTGCTCTAACTTGACTTCAGACTGCCCCTCTTCATTTCGTTCTACTAACGGAGTCTCACTGGATAATAGATCAGCATACTCCCAGAAAGGAGGTAATCGGGCACAAATACCCTCAAGTTCGCTTTGATCCATATCAATGATCCTATTTCCTGACCGCTTTAATCCAATGATGGGAAGGCCATTTATATCATCAGCGAACCAACCAGCTAACACGAAAGGTACCATTTTATCCTCAGATTCATCTTTTGTCATTGCCTTGGTCAAAATAGCCCGCAAAGTTAACTCCATCTGTTTATCCAAACGCCGATGTGACATCAAAACTTCACCACGAACTCGTTAATGCACCATTATTTCATTGTTATTTCCATCCTTAGAATGCCTCTTCATCAGACTCTTGTTCTTGTGATAAACGACGAGGGCGATTTTTCAAGAGCCACTCGTCCCATTTCTTCAAGTAAGAAGGTTTGGGGCTCTCTGGATCTAATAGCCATCCAATCAAGAATAATAACGCGAACACGACCCAAATGAAATCACGAGTAAACACGTACACGCCAAGAAGAATTCCCATGATAGTTACTAAAAGAAAGATGTATAATCTTGAATTTTCAGATAACACGTTTCAGCACCACGTCACTTGTCAATGAACGTTATGCGGGGATTGTTTTTAAACATGATTGAATTATCCTACTCGGCAACGAATGAGATGAGGTTTGATCCTTGATGTTTAGCAACAATGAAAAGAAGTCCTTGCCACTAGTAACGATACTTGGCGATCTGTTATGGGACGTGTTCATCCCAGTTCAAGAAGCAAAGATACCACCACCAGATTCAGCATGGCACATCCACGAGAAACGACTAATGGGATTATATCCTGGAGGCACCATCAATTTCGTGGCAGCACTAAATGCTGTAGGATACCCAAAAAATCTCATTCACTTCATCTCTATCGTGGGCAACGATCGAGCTGGACAGGCTTTAATTGACGAAGCTAAAAAATTTTGCCACATTCACGTTCAACGGATAAAGGAATCTCCCACTGGAAACGTGATCTGTTACCTACATGGAAATGGAGAAAGGGGAATGCTTGTCTCTGTCGGAGCAAGTGGTACGATAAGCCCAGAAGCAATTCCCGTCTCAATTCTTGAAAAAACAAGGGTGTTTTTTGCTCAAGGGTTCTTCCTAGTGAATGAAAACAAGAAAAAAACTCTGTTCACGGCCATGAAGCACCTTCCAAAAGACACCTTACTGATATTTGACCCTGGAGCTGATACAATCATCAAACAACATTCTGAGACCATTAAAGAGATGCTCACGAGAGGAATAGACATCTTTTTACCTAATAAAAAGGAATTTTGTACCCTTCTTGGAATATCTAAAGTAAATAGTCACGCTATCAGAGAGTTCTTTGATGCTTTCCCAAGAACACAAATCGTCTCAGTAACGCTCGGAAAAGATGGCGCAATCACGGCAGCTAGAAATAGCAATGATACCATCACTCATTCAGCACCAACAGTCCCTGTAGTGGATACTACAGGAGCGGGAGATGCCTATGCTGGCGCGTTTATAGGAACATTATTAATGACACGAGACTTAGACAATGCGACCAAATCTGGAATTCTGATGAGTTCTTCGTGTATCCAATATTTGGGCGGATACGAATACTTGAAACAATTAAATCGGGTAGTCATAGAAGGATGAAAAACTTTATAAGGAGCATATCATAAATTAACATGATAAAGTATATGTTTTCAATATGAAGATGATGTGTTTTGAATCAAGCCTTCTACCAAAGTAAAATGGTAATGAAGCATGAAAACTATTAAAATATCTTACTTGTGGCTAAAAACAAAAGAAAAATTATCTTT
>JAJRXH010000433.1 GCA_024276395.1 archaeon | reverse complement strand
GGATCTTGTTGCTCGAGATTCTTGCGATAATCACTCTTCTCACCAAAGAAGCCAAGTCCGATCATCCGAAAACTATAAAACACGGTCAAAATTGCCGTGATAGCAGCAATTCCGAATAGAATCCATTGCTTGCTTTCTAACAGCACGAACAAGATGTTTTCCTTCGAATAAAATCCAGAAAGTGGTGGAACTCCAGCAAGTGATGCTGTGCCAACGGTAAGCACGGCAAAGGTAATGGGCATGTTAGATTTCAATCCACCCATCTTTTCCATCGTTTTCACGCCAAGTTGATGGAGAAGAATTCCAGCCGCAAGAAAGAGGAGTGCCTTGAAAATTGCATGGGACATCAAGTGATACAAGCCCCCGAAATAGGCTTCAGCGACGAATTCATCAGCAATTAATCCTAACGTCCCAAGAATGAGCATCATGTACCCGATTTGGGACACTGTCGAATAAGCCAAAACTTTTTTGATTTCCTTGGCTACCATGGCTTGAGTTGCTGCCAGAAACGCTGTAAAGGCACCTATTGCTGTCACAACTACAAAATAAAGTCGAAGATCATTCTGAAGTTGTGGATAGGATTGCATGGCATCATAAAAGATAGGACTCATTCGCGCCACGAGATAAACACCAGCTTTTACCATCGTGGCCGCATGAATCAACGCGCTGACCGGTGATGGACCAGCCATGGCTTCAGGCAGCCACTCGTGGAAAGGGAACTGAGCACTTTTCCCCACGGCGCCAATGAAAAAGAAAATTGCAGTCAAGGACAGTAATCCACTGTTTGCTAATTGAATGAGCCACTTCATGTCATCATTCAAGGCAAGGATGTTGAATTCCATATAACCGACCTCTTGAAACGTTGCCCAGGCCGTAAGCCCAATGGCAATTAGAAAGAACACATCTCCCACGCTGGTCATCACGAAGGCCTTCATACCGCAATGAGCATTATACTCTCCCTCTGTCTTGAATTTTGGATCTGGACTAGGTTTCGTAGATGAATTCCAGAATGATATGAGTTGCCAAGAGCAAAGACCCACTATTTCCCAGGTAAAAAACAAGATAATCAAGTTATCTGCGCTCACGAGTAAGTTCATGGCACCAATGAAGATGAGCATCCAAGTTAAGAACCGTCCGTATTCCTCATTGCTTTCGTGCTTCATGTATTCAATGGAATAAATCAAAATGAGAAAGCTTATGGTGGTAATGACCGTGAGCATGAAAATAGTAAGTGGATCAATGATCATTCCAAAGGATAATTCAAAGACTTTTTTGCCAGAGACATCCCGAAAGATCAAGAAATCATATATTTTCCAGTCGTATGGCATTGAACTGGCAATGATAGAACCAGAAGCGAGATCACGAATGGATCCTGACAGAGCATCTGGAATGAGCCCCCAGACCATGATGACACTTGGAATTACCGATATTAACATCAACCCGGTGGATACATGCCGATGAATCTTTCGTAACAAGAAGATGAGGAGAGCTCCCAACAATGGTAAGCTCCAAATCAAGTATGGTGCTTGCAAGATCAATTTTTCATCACCTTCATTCGTCTTTTTTTTATTAATTAACTGATTTTACTTCTTCTGAATGAATGATCTTGATTTTTCAGCTCGAAATTTATCAACAGTCAATTTGAAAGAGAATGTATCTCTTGTCTTAGAGGGATTATTAATGCTGAAATGATTCATGGTTAACGTGAAGGACGATTAGCGTGACCACTTGGTGGTCATCATCTCTTTAACGTCGAAAGGGCATTCGTATCTAGCGTGTCAAAGTGAAGTCTGGTCCAGTAGGCCAAGGCAAAAGCAGCTGCAGCAATGATACCACCGATGGTAGTTGAAAAGATGATGATGATGCCAGCAAAGGGATCGATTTTCGTGAAATCTCCAGAAAGATGGATTCCCATGGCAATGACGTTCAAGTTAACCGCTCCTACCAGCATTTCTAGAGCAATGATTTTCTTGATGAAGTGCGGACGATTCATTAAAATGAAAAGTCCAAAGACATATAGAGCAAGGGCACCCATTATGATGAGTAATACTTTTCCACTAAACATGATCTTAAACCCCCTTCAGACCAAGTTTTCCAAACATGTGACGCGCTCCAGCTATGAGACCAAGAATAGCTACTGCCAAGAGCAAGGCATCAAATACTCGTAAATTCCACAAGTAATTTCCGATCTTAAGTTCTAAAAGATGTGCATTTTCTTGCATATCGACAGTTCGATTTGTAACCTCAGCTTGCATTGTAACATTATTGGCATTTGCTTCTTTAAACGGATCAATTCCGGAAAACTGAAAAGTCAATCCCAAAAGTATGATTCCTAAAATGATAACAAGAATCGTCGACGCGATGGTCTCAAGCTTGGTTGCTTTCAACTAAATCACCTCTTTCAAGTGATATGATCGCCAACATCAATACTGAAATGGTACCTGAAAATACTAATACCTGAATGGCTGCAAGAAGTGGACTTCCTAACACCATAAAGGTCACGCCTATCAACACGCCATACACCGCAAATGCTCCAACGGCATAGGTCAATTTCTCATGAAGTGACATAAAAATGGCGGTCATGATGAGCAAAACAATTAAAATAGCAAGGAAGATATCCGTTGTTGAGGATAATTCTAGTCCGGACATTTTTCATCACCTTCTTCTGCTTTTTCCATGAATGAATAAGACGGATGGGAAGTTCATTATTTTGAATCAATCTTCTTCTTTTTTCATTTCATTTTAACATGCTCGTGTCAACACTAAATATCTTGAATTTCTACCATTCAAGTGAATATGGTGAAAAAATTAAAGAAAACTAAAGGGATCCACGTAAAAGACGATAATTGATACCAGTGCCAGCTGAATGATACCAAAGACTGTCAAGTATTTCCAAAAGAAATCTCTCGCGTGTTCTATTCGAAATCGCCCCATCAACACACTAATGAAAGTTAGAGATAACCAGCCAATGAGTGTCTTCGCAATGAACCAAAGAAGAAACATCAAGGGATGCCAGGGTTCTGGCAATAGCGTATCGAAGGGAGGCAAGGGGTATGGTCCACCGAAGAATAATGCCGTGCCAAGTCCTAAAAGAAACAATTCTTGAAGATTTTTGGATAAATGAAACATGCCCAGTTTCTTCCCAGTATATTCGGTTAACCATCCAGCAATGATCTCTGATTTTGCTTCAGGGATGTCAAAAGGCACTTTTTCTAACTTGGCAAGCATCGTCATGAGGAACATCACGTAGCTTGGAAAAATAAGTGGCAAGTAAATCGCAAGAAAGGGAAGAGAAAACTGACGAGCTTGAAATTCCACGATTTCTTTAATGTGAAGACTGCCAACGATGATTGCTGGAGTAATGAGTGAAATGAACAATGGTATTTCATATGAAATGAATAATAGTCCTGCTCTTTCCGATCCGACCAAGGCAAACCGGTTCCCAGAGAAGTAACCAGCAAAAATGATGATGAGGCTGAAAAAGGTCGAAATGAACAAAACAAAAATCAAGTCACCAGGGAGACTAATGATACCTTGCGTGGCGATTACTGGAATGAACAAGAGCATGTACAAGGTAACCATTAGTTCAAGGTATGGAATGATGCGGAATCCAAATTTATCTGCCGTTTCAGTTTCCACATCTTCCTTTCCCATCAGTTTGATGAGATCTGCAAGAGGTTGCAAGATACCTCCTGGACCAGCAAGCACGGGTCCACGACGTCTTTGGATCCGGGCTTTAAATTTTCGGTCAGCCCACTCATACAAAAGACTTAATACAATGAAAAATAACATTCCCGGAAAGATGAGCATCTGAAAAGTTTTCCAAATCCACTCACTTATTATTGGATCATTGATGATCGTCATGATTTTCCCCCCGAATGAGTCAAGCGGCTATGATGAGGAGAGCTACGATTAGCAGGCTCAAAAAAATCATGATGCCCGTAACATCCACGAGTGCTGGATACAAGGCAAAACTCAGCACGAGGATCGCCATCTCAAAAGCCACGAACGTGATGATGTACTGAAAATTCTTGATGAACACTTGCACTCGTTCACCAAATCCCATTTCGCCGCCTAGATACGGCCGTGTCTTCTCCAACGAAGTGGTAGCTGGTTTATATTCCAACCATCTTGCAAGCAAGTAAATTAATAAAGTCAAAAAAATGGCACTTGCAAATCCCACGAAGGCATCAATAACAGGCATTCTTCATCACGACTCCTTAACTTTTTGTTTTTCTTTACTGAAATCAATTTACGGTCATGTTTGAGATTTATCACCTTATCATCATTACACCACTCATGATTTATCGGAATCACGTGTCAGTCTTTTTACGCTTGAGGGGTGTTGGTTCTGGAATGAGTGGTTCTGGCACGTGCAAGTATTCGCTAGTTGCGGTTTCCTTGCAGCACGTGGCAAGCTCAAAGGCATCTGAAATGAATAAGGCACCATATCTGCACGAGTAATAGCATTGTGCACAACGAATGCACTTCCAATAATCAAAACGCGGAGCTTGCTTGCGTTTGGTGCGTTCATCTGGAATCATTTTAATGGCATCCGAAGGGCAATCCTTGGCACACAAGCTACAGCCCGTGCACTTGTCAATGAGGAGGATAGGAATCCCACGAAAATTTTCTGGTAAAACGGCTTCTGCAAAGGGATAAGCTGAGGTAACGGGTGATTCCGACAAATTCTTCAAGATTTCTTTTATGGTTGAACCAAGCCACAAATTTCATCACCTTTTTTCTTTCGTTTTAACTTTTCATGTTGCCTAATAGGTTTCAAGTTTCTAACAAGTCAAACCCCACGCATCCACCTCATCCGATTTGGAATTCACTAGGTTTCACACCATAATGCTCTTCATACCATTTGATGGCATATTGGCGCAATTCTTTTTCACTGAAAATCAAGAGTTCTTTCTTGGGATTTTTGGCTTCCAAGTCAATCACGGCAACGCGATCCATGCAAGACATGCAAGGATCAATTCCAGCCACGATGACCGGAATGTCAGCAATGAAATTACCTCTCAACATTTCAGCTATTGATTGCATGTTTGCGAGCGTGGGGGTGCGTATTTTCACCCTTTCAGGATGATCTGTCCCATTACCTCTGATCGAATAAATTAATTCGCCTCGAGGAGCTTCAGAACGGAATACCGACCATCTATCTGGAAATCTACGCTTTCCTTTAGTTTCAATTGGACCTTCTGGGATTTGATCAATGAGCTGCCGAAGAATCTTGATGGTCTCAAAAAATTCTTCTACCCGCACGAGAACACGAGCAAGCACATCACCCTTATCAAGAACGATCTTGTTAAACTGGATTTCAGGGTAAGCTGAATATGGCACATCAATTCTTAAATCCCAATTCACCCCAGACGCCCTAGCAGTCGGCCCAACTGCACCTAGTTCCATTGCAGTTCGCTTTGGCAAAAATCCCACGTTCTCTGTTCGTTTTTTGACGCTCAGATCTTGCAAGAGAATGGTTTTGTATCGAGTCATTGATTCTTCAACTTCATCTAATGCCTTGCGAATGCGATCAATGATCTCTTTATTAAGGTCTTCACGAGCACCACCGATAAAACACATGCCATAATTAACTCGATTACCGCTGATGGCTTCCAGTAAGTCCAAGATTACCTCTCGATCCTTCCAAATGTACATGAACAAGGTCTCAAAGCCAATTTCATATGCAACTAGCCCAATCCACAATGAATGACTGTGTAATCGTTCTAATTCAAGGATGATGGAACGGATGTAATGAGCGCGTGGGGGAATCTTAATATCCCCAAGTTGTTCAACACAAGAAACATAAGTAAATTGATGAACTCCTGAACAGATACCACAAGTCCGTTCAACTAAATAGGCAGTTTGTAAGTAAGTTCGACGTTCTGCGAGTTTTTCCACACCACGATGCACGTATCCAATCCGTGGTATGGCCTCAACGATCCGTTCACCTTCAATGTAAAACATGAAATTAACTGGTTCCTTTAATGCTGGATGAATGGGGCCAACTGGCAACCCAAATTTCGTGCTAGAACTCTTTTCCATCTTATTCACCCCTAGGAGGTTTTATTTCGAAATCTTTACGTAACGGAAACTGATCATCGGGCCAATCATCTGGTAATACTAATCGTTGAAGACGTGGATGTCCCGTGAATTCAATTCCAATGAGATCATGAACTTCTCTTTCGTAGATGTTAGCTGCGGGTAATATGGAAACCATTGAAGGGACTTTTGGTTTCAAGATGCTTGGCTCTTTAGGCACGTTCACAGCCAAATCTAAAGGCAAGCTATAATCAAGTAACAAGTGATAAATCAACTCAAAATCATCACCAGCATCCCTAGCAGTTATCGTGGAAACATGGATGTTAGACGTGATTCCAACAAGAATGCTAGCAATTTCCACGTGTTTGAGAGAGAAAGAAGCGTCTATTCGTACGTGAAAAGGTTTCTTGGAGATATACACCGATTTAGCTAACTTTCCGCGAAGAAATAAAGTTAATTTATCTATCAGATCAGAGAAAAGGAGTTCCTTGATCCAGTCCTTCTCAAGTTCTTGAGGATCTTCGACTTGTAGAACCTCATTATTATCTTCCTTTTTTTCCATGATCACATCACCATGAAGGTGTTTTAGGATATCTTAATCTGAATTTCGGCCATACTCTTTCTTTCTTCCTCTATTTCTTTCAGTAGAATTTTCTTGATCTCTTCCTTGTCCTTGTTCACGATTTCAGGATCAGCTAGTTTCTCTAATAACTTGACAACAGCGGATATAATTGCTTCTGGTCTTGGTGGACATCCAGTAATGTAGACGTCTACTGGAATGTCAGCATCTATTCCATTCATGTGGCAATAACTGTCATAGAATACAGACCCAGAAGCTGGACATGTCCCAACAGCAATCACGAATTTTGGTTCAGCCATTTGTTCATAAATACGCTTGACCCGTTCACGAGCTTGTAATGTCATCGTGCCAGTCACCAAAAGCACATCAGCGTGTCGTGTTGGCCCTTTCAATAGGATGCCAAACCGTTCCACATCATAACGTGGAGTCAAAGCTGCTAGAATTTCAATGTCACAACCATTACAGGACCCTGCGTTGACATGTGCCACCCAAGGTGAGCGAATTCTCGCCCACTTCAACATTCGATTCTTGATGTTTAGGCCAGGCATGTGCATTCCTCCTCGCGTGGTTGTTCATTACCATAATAAATAAAAGTTTATCTTTTTTTCAAATGTAAGACTCACTATCCATATTTAATTTCGATAAAGAACGTTTTTACTAGAAAACTTAATCAAGCATTCTAAAATAGTGTGAAAATGGCAATGTATCCGTCCTCATACCTGATAATGATAAAGATGTTGATGTTGGTGCAGTTATTAGGTAGAACGAAAGGGGTCTGTTGATGACCGATAATGATATGGGACAGGCTGGGGCCACAGAAAGTAAAGATAATGCCGTAAGGGTCGTTAGAGAGGCATGGGCCGC
>JAJRXH010000432.1 GCA_024276395.1 archaeon | reverse complement strand
TGGAAAGAGAGATCCCTATCTTTGGTTTCATTTAGTTGAACTTGTTTCTTGAAGGAAGTGTACCATCCATCCTTTCGTTGTTGATGAAGTGGAAATGGAGATATTTTATTTGTATTGCATGAGTGTTGCGATACAGTAGTTAGCTTGCTTTCAATGAGACTGTTTTTAGTCAAGGGCTTCGTAAGGTTGAGAGTAAAGATCCTTTAATTAACCAGATTTTTCGTCAAGATTGATTGAACTCAAGGTTAGTCACTTTAGCCATACTTGTTTTGAATTGCGGCAGTGATTCCCATGTTTTCTTACACTTTACTGCCAAGAACCACTCATCGAGCTAACTTTTAAGAAAGTTGGAAGTGGAGTCATAAATCCTCTCATCACGCATTGTGTTTCCTTTTAACTCCATCTATATGTTTTTTTCATCAAAGAGGCTGACTGATGTTTTCTTGAGGTGTTTTTGGCTTGAAAGGGATTTTAATCATGATTCATCCTTGTCGATGAGGAGTTCCTTGATGCACATGCTTGACTTGCGAGAGTTATTCAGTCATCCCTTTCTTTTAAAAAGAGTTTTTAAGAGCGATTCAATCAAAAATTAAATCATTAAACTGAGAACATTGGTGTTGAAATGACTGAAATCAGGCCATGCACGATTAGGGCGATGAGAAATGCCACGGCTAGATTGGTGATGGCAGTGGCAAGGGTGAGTTTCCAAGATCCTAGACGTTGGCGTAATGCAGCAATAGTGGGGAGACAAGGTGTATAATAGGCAAAGAACACCAAGAAGGCCATCATACTTGGAAAGGTGAATCCAAGAGGAACTGAATTGATTCCACCGTACAAGGCTTGCAAGACCACTAATGCGTTTTCTTTTGCCACGATACCAAATATCAAGGCCGTGACAGCACGCCAGTCGAAATCTAGAGGTGTAAATACCCAGCTAATTTGTTTTACTGTCCACCCTAAGATGGAATTCTCAATGGAAGTGCCTGGTGGGAGATGTGCTAAGATCCACGTGGCGATGATGCCTAGGACCATGATCTTTCCAGCTTTCTGGAGAAATAATTGAGTTTGAATCCACGTGAGTTTTAATAAGTATCGAATCGGTGGCAAGTTGTAAGTGGGTAGTTCAAGGATTAGGCCTTTATTTTTCGTGTTTTCGTGATTGGCTCTGGAGAGAATCCACGACTGCACGGTCGTGAGGAAGTATCCGACGAAGATGAAGGAAAAAAGAAATAATGCTGCAAGAGTAGGAGAATCTACCAGTATCGTTAGTAATGCTGCGAGTACAGGTAATCTTCCAGAGCATGGGATGTAGGGAATGGAGACGCTAAGAAACAGTTGTATTTTTCGATTATCCAGTATTTTCGTGTTATAAATGCCAACCACGTTACATCCGACGCTCATTGTCATGGGAAAGAACGATCGGCCTTGTAGACCGAATCGAGATAATAAACGGTCTAATGAATAGGCAAATCGTGCTAATACTCCTGAGTGTTCTAAAAACGTGAAGATCAAGAAAAACATCACGATGAGGGGGATGAATTGTAAGAGGGCATCAATTGCACCTAATACTCCCAATTCAGAGAGCAGAAAGGAAATAAATAATGAAGGAAAACCAAGATTTCCAAGAAGGATGGTGGCTTGCTCTCGGATCAATCCGACTTGCCAAGCAATGATGTTCTGGAATAATGCACCGACCTCAAATACGACCCAAAATAGAGTAAACAGAGTGAGAACTGTCGTTATTAATTGAAAACCGGTATTTAGAAAGAGACGATCAAGCTGATCTTGCC
>JAJRXH010000029.1 GCA_024276395.1 archaeon | reverse complement strand
GAAACATCAACGACGGAAAAACTCTCGCACCAGGAAGTAATCCAGGCAAGTCTTACATTGTATTTAGGATTAAATGACTGAACGACATCAAGAAATCTACTGAGATAAACATTTCACATCAATCGAGAATTAAAAAAGAATGAGAAAAACTAAAAATAAAATGAAGGGAGAATGTGTTTCAAGAATCATTCTTAGTAACTTTTTCCCTTGCGTCTCATTAAAATTGTTAGCACGCCAGTGATGAGGATTGTTAAGCCTACAATTAGATTGGATAGACTGGTCGTCTCACTTTAGGTGCCGTGATCGTCGGAAGTCAGACTGATAGATTCCTCTACGGTGATGTTATCGAATTTCCGTCACTTGTGAAGGGCCAAATGAGAAATTTTTCTGAAGTCGTGTTGGAGTCGCGAGTTCCTCGTAAGGCAAGCTGTTGATCGAAATATACATCCATTCTACCGTCATCGTCACGCGTGCTCTTCACGTGATGGAGACCCGTGATGTTCTCTTCGAAATAATATCGGTTTATTTCGTAAAAATGATTCATGTCAAGTAGAGTAATGCCTGCAGCCGCATACTTTCCGTTAAAACCTTCGTACTTGGAGGAAGAAAAGAGAGCAATTCCATATCCAGTCGTATTCTGGTAATATTCCTGAGATGAAGTTGTGGTGGTGATGTTGTAGCGCTAAATGGGATCGGTGAATATGAAACTAATGAATGCCGCGTAATCATGTCCAGCTGCCGTTTCAATGTACCAGTCAAAGCTCCAAGTCCCTTCGGTCACGGAGCTATCGTGAACAGCATGTCGAGCCACGAACTCTTGATCATTAGGCGTGGTTAGGGAACCGTTCATGATTGAAAATTGAGGAGTTCTGGGTACCACCCAAAACTTTTCATGATTAGGATCCCATTCATGCAAGTCCCACTCATCTAAGGAAGTGAAATCTTCCGTCCAGACAACTGTAGCTTGGCCTTGGCTGATGGTGACTACTAACATCATTACCATCAAGAAAATGACCATCCAATTACCATGGTTTCTTAATTTTTTGCTTGTTTTCACGTGTAGCATCTCATTTTGAGTTAGTCTAGTCCTAGCTCCTCGTGCTTCCCTCCCGCTTGGTGTTTTTCAAAAAAGAAAAGGATATGTTTTCTCCAAGAAAGCGAATTTTTTTACTTCTTGAATTAGAGGATGTGATGAGCAATGCCGGAAACTATTACTGGATGATTTCTTCAAGTTGGTACGTTATAAATGTTCTTGAATCTAGCCAATGGAAATTGCCTGTGATTGACTTGCTTTCTTTTTCTCTTTGTTCTAACGTCTTGATATCGGCCATTCGCATTTCTCTTGTTTTCACGAGAAGAAATACGTGTTACAGAGTTCGCATTGCTCATCCATCGATTTTTTTCGATAATTCTTCGGCACGGTATGCCACGTTTCGTTCTTGACCGATGGCAATGCCCATGAGTATCAGTGTTACTGATTTTTTACGAAGATACTTGACGTGATACTGTTTTTCCTTGATTTGATTGATAGCTTTTCTGGCGTAAGCTTCTGCATTGGAACCACCGTACTTGAATTCGATGATGTAGATTTTATTCTTCAGAAATAGAACAGCATCAAGACGCCCTTTCTTGGTTAATACTTCAACTTCCACGTGACAGCCTAACAATGAGAGCAATAAGTAGAAAAGTGAGTGATAATAGGCTTCTTTTGGCACGTGCAAGGAATGAGGAATTTCAGCAATCATTGATTGCAAGTGTAAGCAAAATTCTTCAAGGTTTTCATTCTCTAGAAGGTCTAACAGTTCTAAATAGTAAGGCCGAGCACGTGAAGGAGTCATTCGTGTTCGTGAAGCAAACAACTGGGAAAGAAATGATTCTTTGACCTCTAGATTGGGGAAATCTAGAATGATTGTTCGATTCTGCCTGTCCATTTTCTTGATGGTAAGATAGCCTGTCTGAAAAAGTAGCGCGTTGAGGTCTATTGTTTCGACATCAAAAGCATCAAGCACTTCCAAGCTGACAGTAACCGGTTCAAGCATTGTCTGAGCCGTCATTGTTTCTTTCTCTAATAGCTGTAACAGAAAGCTTGGAGTTCCCGTGTCAAACCAGAAAGGATAAATTTGTTGCTTTTTTAGGGCCAAGAATAAGGAATGTGGATTGTATACTCGTTGACGACCATCCCATGAGTATCCGTCGTACCATTGTTGTATCCTTGCTATTGCTTGATTCAATTCAGTGTTCATTGCTCGTGAAAGCGAATGAAGATGCGAGTATAGGCATGTTTTCATTTCATTGGCAGTGATGCCACAAATCGTGGCAAATCGTGGATCTAAAGTCATATCTTCGAGGTTGTTGAGTCCAGAAAATAGGGACACGCGAGAAAATTTCGATACACCCGTGAGGAACACGAACTGGAGGTATTTATCTAGTGGTTTTAAGACACCATAAAACTCTCTAAGCACATCACGATTCATTCTCGCCTTAGTAATGTCATCAATGCATTCCACGATGGGTTTGTCATATTCATCAATGAGAACAGCAATGTTTTTTCCAGTAACTTCATGGATGGACTTTATCATCTCGTAAAAATATTCTTTCAAGTAATGATCTCTAGGGTCGAGGGCAACACCGTACTTGATTCCTTGTTCACGGAGAAGTCGTTTTAGACTTTCCTCAAGATCCTTT
>JAJRXH010000431.1 GCA_024276395.1 archaeon | reverse complement strand
ACGCATCACCGACGTGATGACGTGATCGGAAAAACAGAAGAGAAAAAAGAAGAAAAGAATTTAGCGAGTCCTTTTTTTCACGCTGAAGAAATCATTTCATTCGACGCTTTCTTGTCCGTTTCGTTACTGCAATGCTTAGCAGCAAGAAACTCATCGTGAACACGGCAGCTAAATCTGGATCACCAGTGATGAAACTCGTTGGGATGGTAACATTACCACTTTCATTTATTGTCGTGTCATTTCCTCCTTCGGAGACGGTTATTGAAGATGGGTTACTTGTTGTGTACATTGGTGGAGGATACCCGTACATCAGATAATATTCAATTAGAGATTTTAATTCGTGTAACTTGATCCAAGCTTCGATGTACTGATGATCATTGCGAGCATTGGTAATATCATTCAAGATACTCACGATCAATTCTTTCGTGTCATTGTCCTTCTGCAAGAGTTCAAAATTGATGGCCCGATTCAAAAGTGGATTAATCACGTCAGAAATGAAAATGTTGACAGCCTGACGTTGGAAGCTTTCAATCCGAATTCGGCTATACTTGATGACTCCAGGATAATACCCCATGACATCAGCGATAAAGTCGGGGGATGTCCGTCCAGGGGCGAACGTGTGGGGAAAACCAAGGGCATGGCCGGTCTCATGAATGACCACTCGAGAAAATCCCCGTCTAGGAGTGATTCTGTCTGGATAATATAACCGATCCAATTCCATGAGTTGTATCATTCGTCCCCCGCCACCAAGTCCCGTGTACAGGCCACCTCCCGCCCACATTCCTGGCTCTGCAAGAGTGGCATTGTCTATCACGAACGCAAATCCACGGACCACGACATCAGAGTTCACGTCACTAAAGACTTTATCAGCAAAGGCAGGATCCCACAAGAGATTCCATAATGTGCTGCCACTATAATACCGGTACTGATCGATAGGAGGCGGTCCAGAATATTTTACTTCGGAAGAGCTAAAGAAGGTTTCAAGCTCTGAGTAACGTGAAAATTCAACAATGGTCACGTTAAGATCAACAGTTGCGTGAGGAACCAATTCTTGAATGACTTCTTGAAAATGAGTAGTGTTTATCAACCATTGGAGGCCAGCATTCGTGAAACCAAGGTGAGAAACATTCTGAAAGATCACGAGCTGAATACTTATGGAATTTCCAAAGTAAGGAGCTGACACGTAGGGATGTATATTCATGAGATCTCCTAGCCACGTGCCAATGTAGAAATTGATGTCGCCACCTTCTCTAAGATATTGATCAAGATCTTTTTCAAGGTATGGTTTCAGACTGGGATCATATTGAAACCAAATAAAGTTCCATTGGGTATACCATTGAAAAGCCGTGGGATCAAAGAAATAATCGGCATATTTTCCAGAATATCCGGCGTACGGAAACTTCGCATCAAAATTGATGGGGAAATCCCATTCATTGCGCCACCAATGTCTTTGCACGCCACTATCAGGGTCGATTTCTCTGACCGTGAACCAATGTTCTTGAGAATGATCTACAGAATCAAAATAAGACAAGTTGAAAACATAGTATTCATAGTCAGCGTCAGGATGGTAAGGATTTTGATGCAGCCACTCTTCGATGGCTTCAGCTGGAATGGCGGTGCCATTCTGAGAGAGAAATAGTTTTCTTGGATGTCCATCTAGTGCTTGTGCATTTAGTGCAGTGAGATTCAAGCGTGATGTTTGAGCCTCACGTTGGGCAATGGAATCAATGTAGGAAAGTAGTTCTTGAGTATACGACGAATTAGCAAACAAGAAGGTATAGGTTAGATTCTGGATGAGATTCTCTCCTTGGAGTGGTAACGTGATGTTGCTTGGGAGGTAAGAACGTAACGCTGTCGTGTCAATCAGAGATGGATCGTAATTGATAAAAACAATAGCAAATTCAAGGTCTTCCATCACGGGAAGCGTGAATAGATCACTAGTTTGCTGCGTTACTGATGCACTTGATGCCACATCAAGTCCCATGAGAGGAGAAATTACCAATAAAATAGAAAAAAGCATCATTAAAATCAAGTGAAAAGATCTCGGCTTGTTACGTGAACTTGATTTATTATCATTCATGTTCAACCACAAGTATCTCCTTGACATCCACCTATAAAAAAACATCTTGAAGGTCTTTCAATCATTTTGAGATAGCCGATCAATGGAGTAAATGAAGAATCATATCCATTCATTTACGCTAGTTAAATGAGGAAAAGATCTGTATAAATAATCGATTGAGACTCATTTATGATTCGAAGATATAATAGAATGTAAGGTCTAGGAGCACTGCAAGAGTTAGCTCATCGCTGGAATCCCGCCTCGAAACAAGTACCACGTCCCATATACACCGTTTTTCATCATCTCTCATGCATCTTAATGGAAAAATCTCTCGTTGATTTCCAGATAACAAAACTGAAAAGAACGAAGCTAAGAAAAGAAAGCCATTTCTCATCCAGGGTGTAGTCGGTCAGAATCTTCCAAATCATTTCGAATCCATCAACTAGGGATGAGAACGTGCATCAAAATCTACTTGTCGAGAACTAGTAAATCGTTTCTTTCTTTTTTCGATGACTTACCCATACCCAGAGGTATTGAGAAAAAGATACATCATCAGCTCACACTATTAGGGTTATTAGGGTACGACATTGAAGAAATAAAGACGAAATTTTCATCTCAGCAGAAAGCCTAATAAATGCGTTATCTGGAAATTATTTTCAAGAAAAAAAGGAAAGAGAGGGCTACATGAATTAGTATCGTTTTCTCCGAACTTTAGTGAATAAGAAGAATATATTTGAGATGAGACCTAAAAGAAGGAAGATGATAGGTAGTGAACTGAATCGATCTCCAACTTCTTTCAGATCAAGATCACTTGATAAGAAATGCGAAAGGATTGGGAAGGACATTGAATGATCAGAGAGGATGATTGGGCCGCCACCACCACCAGATGAAGTTCTAATGATTACAGATAGGCTAACTGACCATCCGCTCCAAGCCCCATGCTGGTCCTGTGCTCGAACTTTGACATAATAGCGTATTCCATTGGATGTTCCGGTGCTCCAAGAGTGAGATACGTAAACATAGGTACCGGATCTGTAATAGCTCGTGTATGTATAAGATCCGTCGCCCCAATCGATTTTATAACGAATTTTATGTCCGTCAGGGTCACTAGTCCTTACTTTATAGGTATAGCCAGTATTTACGACTCCAGAAGATGGACCAGAAGGGGCACTAGGGGTATATGGTGCATTATTTACTACACTGATACTTTTCGTAGCCGAGTTAGTTAAATCATACGTATTCTTGACGACTACCGTGATGAGCTTACTGCCAGTGCGACTATAATAGTGCCCCAGGCTGCTGATAGTGCCCGAATTGATCCATCCCGATGTAGATTTCGTTCCATCTCCCCAATAAATGGTAAATTGGACTTTAGATCCTTGGGGATCGATGACTGAAAAACTGATGGAGTAATACTTACCCACAGTTATGTATCCAGATCCACTGATAATTGGGACGTTCGGTGAAATTGGATTCACTTTGACAGAATATGACTTCCAGTTACCAGCGTTCCCTTTAGAATCGACGGCTCGTGCTTGGATCGTGTAAGTTCCTAAAGAAGACCAAGCACGTGTTACTTGGTAGGTAGTTCCAGAAGATACGGTGTCTGATGTAGTACTGGTACCATCACCCCACTTGATTTCATACGAGATGCTGTCAGATTCAGGATCAGAGGATTGAAAACTATAGGTTGCAGACTGATATATATCTACGCTTGTTGGTCCCGAAATCGTAGGGGCACTAGGTGGATAGTTGATGTTCTCATATTGGCTGCGTCCAAAGGTGAAACTGTAAAGCCATCCGCTATCATAGGTTCCTTTATCCCAATCAACTAAAGTAATTGTACCGCTGAAAGTGGCAAGTGACCATGAGAACGTTGCCTTCATGTGTGGAGCAGCAAAGTAAATTCTTCCAAAGTCGAGTTGAAGTGAATTCTTCAAGATGTAGTAGGTAGCTTGAAATGGATAGATATTTGTTTCAGTACTCGCGGAGATGGAAAGCTTGCCAGATACAACGTTAAACTTAAGCCACTTGTTGAGGTAGACACGATAGGCAATCTCAGCACTAGCCTCTAGAGAAGCTCCAACATTCAGATAGGGATAGATAGCGATATTGTCAAGTGACATTCCTGGTTGGATAGATCCTTCCACTCCATTGAATTCAACTCTTATACCGATTTCTCCATTTACATACACTTTTAATTTTGCTTTAAAGTCCCATCCTTTACCAGGATCGACAGCATCTTTAGCAAATTCTTTCAACTTGGTGATTAACTTTTCGATAAACTTCGCCGAATCACCATCTCCTTGAGCTTTTTGTCCTTTTAGCCAGTCATCAAGGGACCATGTGAATAGAAAGCCAATAGCTGTACCGAAATCTGCTTCATCAATGACCATGATGGGATTAAAGGTTTGTAGGTTTTTATCTGGATCGATTAGCCTTAAAGTCATCCCAAATCGATAAATGGTGTCTAAAACGGATAGTGGTGGAGGAAGTGATAGTCGAATTGAGGTACCAATTCTATTGTTAAAGGGCCCAGGTAAAACAGAGATGGTCACTTCGTAAGGGGCCGTATACGTGATGTTCAGATCAATGGTGACGACAGCGTGGAACCCTTTGATACCTACCTCGAATTTCTTGGCGAAGGTGATTCCTTTGCCAATTAATGCATTTGATCTCATGAATTGATCCAATGCATCCCATGCTTTTTGTTTAATGGTAGATAACAAGGTATCAAACCAGGTGTCCTTGGATTGACGGTCAATGTTCAAGTTGAAATTATTAAAATGTGATCCAGCTGTTGCTGGAATGACTATACTTTGAGTTTCAAATCCTTCTTTCATTACATCAATGATGTAAGAATCTGATGGGAGTGCAATTAACGGAATGTAATAATAACCATATTCATCGCTCGTTCCTTCATAAACAGCTGAAAAGGGTTCACTTTGCTTTCTAATGGTTATTTTTGCTCCTGAAAGTGGAACATAATTTCCTTTACCATCGTCTCCACGCACTCTTCCATGAAAGGTAGCGTAACCATTACTACTTAGCTTGATTTCTTCGTAATTATAGTCTGGCACACCAGTGTTAGATTGCGGCGGAAGTATGGTGCTAAACGAAGCATACGAAGGATGTGACACGCTTAGTCCATAATATTGATACCAAGGAGATCGTTGGGAGGAAGTTATGTAAAAGTATCCGTTAGCATCGGTGGTCATTTGGCCAATGGGAGTTGGGTTGCGTGGATCAACTTCTTGCGGCCATACCGTGACGGTCGCACCACTGATGGGTTGATTTGTGTCATGATCAAGTATCACCCCCTCCAGCAAGAAAGATGCAGTCGTGGACTTGTTTAACTGAATGTCTACTTGATAATCATAGGTGCTTCCACTCACAGAGGGAACTGAGAATGAGGCTGTGAAAGTTTTGTATCCTTGCCGAGAGGCACTAACCGTGAAATCAGCTGGTAAATCAACGAAATACACCACCGAATAATATCCAGTCCCATTCGTAGTTGCAGTAAAGGTATTAGAGCCTTGACTGAAGGTGACTGCTACTCCGGGAACAGCATATCCGAATTCATTGAGTACCAATCCATGAAGATGTAATTCTACGACAGGTATGGTCACTGCCTGACCAGGTACTAACCGTTGCTTGGCTGGAAAGAATGAAGCCAAGTTAATGGTTAATAAAAGAAGAACTAACGCTAATAAGATTTTTTGTGGTCTTTGATTCAAGAAATAGCCTCCTTTAGGGTCAAGGAACGTGAATCGTAATACCTTATAAGTGTTCATTTTATGGTCAATGTGACGATATTATTGGAATGGAAACGGAATAAAAGATGTGTTTCTGGAAATGAATGATTTAGACTTCTATAAGGTCTCTCTTTTGAGGTTAACAAAAAGGTATGGTGAACTTGTTTACATTATCTCCTTATAGCATATTTTTGTAAGCTCCAAATGACGGTGGAGTTGCTCGAGAATTATTCAGTTATCTCGTGATTTAAAAAACACTATAAAAGGAAAGCACGCTTCTTTTAATACATCAAGGATAAATGAATAACTCTCCGTAGTTGCTATTATCATTAGCAGTTCATTTAACTAAATACCCTCTTAGAAAGGATTTGATCAAGGATCTTTCTCTCGCCTCTAACGAGTTAATAGAAAGTTTGAAATATCTGCAATGGCTTTTACTCGTTTACATGACCATATTTTCTGATGAGTGATGAGTGACATCCTAAGTGTATCATTCACGGATTCTAATGAAAGTGAAATGGATGTAATCATCACAGGAACAGCCATGTACATTTTTGCTAATCGGCTCTCTCTATAGCCTTAAATCGAAAGAATATTGAAAAACTACCGTGTTTTGTAAAAAACGGAGATGTTACAATGGTTCATTCAATGAAAAATCATCATTAAGACAAACTCATTTTTTCTCATTACTTTGTCATTTTATTAGAGCCAAGTAAGTGAAAAAATGCTTTAGAATGTTGCTTTCTGATCCTAAGATGAGATGATAGATTAAGTTATAGGTCGAGCTTAGCTTAAATGTTTGCACTTAAAATACCCTATTTCCTCTTGACTTTCGCCTTATCTGAAAAAGTAGTATTAAACTTTTCCAGAACCTCATTTTTAAATAGATTCGATTAAACTCGTTTTTTTGAGGGCATTGTTGCACGATCCGCTGGAAAGAACGGTTCTCTGCCCGTTTCTTGGAGAAATTCAGCGATTTTTTAGAATATATTCAAGTATCGTCGAAAAATGGTAATCTTACATCACATCACGGCTGGGAAATCGCTACATTTCCAATCCAAGTTTGAAAAAGTCTAGGATATTTTAGCTTCGATTTATCCACCTCATCAATTAATTTTTTTATTATCTTGAAAAAGAAAAATTGTGTTTTATAATCCAGAGAAAAGAACCTCATTTTCCACGAAGCATGTCATGACCATTTCTTTCTAAGGTGTCTTTGAAAATGTGCTTGGGAAAATTGATAGTAAGAAAAAATCGAAAGAATTCTGAATGACAACCGATGATCATTTTCATTGGTTATTAACCTGTAATTATTGGAAGATGAAAAAGTTAAGGGAAGGCAGCCATGACTTGTTGCTTATATAGACGCGTGAAATATCCATCTTCTTTTTGGACTAGGTCCTTGAAAGTCCCTTCTTCTACGATTTTTCCTTTTTCAATCACGACGATGCGATCGACAATTTTTAGGGTGGAAAGTCGGTGAGCAATGATAATGAGTGTCTTGCTCTTGAATTTTGTTTCTAACGTTTTTTGGATGAGGAATTCCGTGTAGGAATCTACGCTGCTGGTTGCTTCATCTAGAATGAGGACTTTGGGGTCTTTGATGAGAGCACGAGCTAAACAAAGAAGTTGACGTTGTCCTTCTGAGAGTGTTGCCCCTCTTTCCCCAATGATGGTATCAATTCCTTCTGGCAGGGAAATCACGTACTTGTAAAGCCCTACTTGTTCCAACACTCGCATGATATCGTCATCGGAGGCGTCCGGATTACCATATAATAAGTTGTCCTTGATACTTCGGCTGAACAAGAAGTTATTTTGATCCACGTATCCAACGATTTGGTACCACAGATTCAAGGGGATCTTTCGGATGTCAGTGCCATCTATCGTGATCTGTCCTCTCTTGTACTCGTAAAATCTGAGTAAGATGTTAACGAGGGTGCTTTTTCCAGCTCCAGTATGACCCACCACGGCAATGGATTGGCCAGCGGGGATGTTGAGGGAAAAATTTTCGTACACGGGCACGCCTTCCATGTATTCAAAACTCAAGTTCCGGATGTTGATCTCACCTTTAATGTCATTGAGGTCAATCATTGTTCCATCTTCAAGAATTTCTTGTTGAACGGATGGTTGTTCGTGGATGATTTCATGAATACGGACGGTAGCTGCCAGTCCAGATTGTAGATCGTTATATTGCACCACGATGAACAAGATGGGACGTAATAATCTTTGAAGATAGGCGATGCTCGCTGCCAATTCTCCAAGCGTGAACACTCCAGCCAGAGCTGCCGGAGCGCCCATAAGGAGTATGAACACGATTCCAAGGCCAGTGAGCAAGTCGAAACTCGGAAAGATGAATGAACTGTATAGAATTGCCTTGCGGTTAGCTAGGTAGTTTTCTTGATTCAATTGCTTGAATTCTTGGTAGTTTAGATCTTCACGTGCGAAGGACTTGGTTACTTTGAGCCCTTCGAGGTTTTCTTGTGTGTTGGCAAACACCGCAGCAATGGTCTTTCTCGTTTGTTCGTAGATGGGTCGGGCAATTTTACGGAAGATGAAGAGAATGAGCAGGGTCAAGGGAGCTAAGACTAGGAGTGATAAACCAATGAGAAAGTTTAGTTGCAACAGCACCGCATAAATGGATATGATGAGAAAGATGTTGAACACGCTTTCGATCAAGGTTTGTCCTAACATGTTTGAAAGATTTTCAATGTCACTGGTGCTCCTTGAAACCAGCTTTCCACTGGCGTGCTTGTCATAGAAATCCATTGACAACTCATGAAACTTTCTAAAGAGATCTTCGCGCACATCATAAGCGATGTATCCTGCGAGCATCCGGTTATAGTATTGCCTAAGGGCCATGATGAGCATGGCTGCAATGATGAAGATTACATAGAGCAAGAGGATGAAATACAGGCCATTCACGTCCTTGGTGAGGATGTAGTCATCAATGGCGATTTTGATTAACATTGGGAAGATGAGCTCTGTGGCAAATGATCCGAAGGAGAATATTGTGAGGAGAAGAAATGCTTTTCTTCGCTTGATTCCATACTGACCAAACAACCATGTTAATAATCTGAGGTCAGACAAACTTGCTGTCCGATCTCCTCTTCCAGCAATCCAGGCCATGTTCACGTGTCTCCTTAGTTTTGCCCCATTCTTGATCGATCCTGAATAGTGATGTTTTTTTAAGTTTTTCAATCTATTAACCTATTAATCAATCAAGCTGGCTGATAAACTTCTTCGTATAACTCGCTAAAATTCATGAATCCAGTTTTTTCTGCAGATAGCAGTTTCGGGAAGAACTTGCCGTGTTTACGAAGCTCCTTGACCGTACCCATTTCTAGTATTTCTCCATTAACCATTAGCACGACTCGATCGACATACTTGAGGGTGGAAATTCGGTGCGTGATGATGATGACGGTTTTGTTCCCTAACAAGGAATTAAGTTCTCGATAGATTTGTGCTTCAGTATCGGCATCTACTGCTGAAAGGGCGTCGTCAAGAATGAGGATTCTAGGATCATGTACCAATGCTCGAGCCAAGGCAATTCGTTGTCGTTGTCCTCCCGATAATTGGTGTCCTCGTTCTCCCACGTTTGTTTCAAACCCCTCTGGCACTCGTCCAATGAACTCGCTTACCTTGGTGGCCTCTACGAGTGGATAAACGTCTTCCAAGGGAACTTTCGGATCGGCATACTTGATGTTTTCCTCGATGCTACGTTGAAATAAGAATGTTTCTTGCGGTACGAATCCGAACACTCTACGATAATCTCTAAGGTTATAACATTCTACATTTATGCCATTAAGTAATATTCGTCCCTTAGTGGGCTTGTAGAGACGCAATAACAAGTGAACCAATGTCGACTTTCCACAACCTGTAGGTCCAATTAAGGCAATTTTTTCACTTGGCTTCAATTCGAGGGTAATGTTCTTGAGTGTCCATGGATCTTCGAGCGTTGATGACTTGATTGTTGGATAACGGAACCAGATGTTTTCGAAGGTAATAGTAGGGGGTGTTGGACCGAGGGTGAGGGGAATTTCATCTTCTTTCCTTTGTTCATCTTCTATCGGGGACAATTCTTCTGGAAAATCTAGTACTTCAATGATGCGTGCTGCACCAGCGTTTGCACGGTGATAAATCACGCTAGAGAACCCTAGAAATCGTGCTGGAGTGTACAGGTATCCCATGTAAGTTACAGCAGCAACAAGCGTGCCGATGCTCATTTCTTGCTGGATGACGAGGTAACCTCCAGCTAACACGACGGCAGCAGTCATCATCGTGGCAAACACGAACACGAATCCCAGGTATTGTCCTCTAATCTTGAATATTTCTTGTTGTTGTTTCAAGTATTGTTCATTAGCTTGATGTAAATATTTTTGTTCCTCTTGCGTGACATTATAAGCTCTCACGACGCGGATGCCCATGATATTTTCTTCAATGATGTGAGTGAGATTTCCATAGGTCTTCCTATTTTCATAAAACATTGGTCCTAGTTTTCGTGGCCAATAAAGAACTGCCATCGCGTATATTGGTAAGAAGATCAATAGAATGAGAAATAGTCGCCAATCTAGATACAAGATGGCAAGATACACGAGTCCAAAGGTTAATAATCCCGTCATGAGGGTTCTAATTCCGAAAGCATACCACTCGCGAAGAAAGTCAACGTCAAGGGTCATTCGAGACATCAAGTCGCCTATGGGTTTTTGCACGCGCAATTCATAAGGCATGTACAAGTACTTGCACATGATTTGATTTCTTAAATTCCTTATGATTTTTTGGGCAAATACCCCTGCACCAAAGCGTAAGGAGAAATTAAGCATGGCCATGATGATGGATACCAATAAAATGCTCAAGGAGAAAAACTCTACATGTCCGATGATCTCGTTAATTGAGCGAGCTTGGATGAGTGCTTCAGAGATGGCATCAGTTGCCTCTTTTATGATGAGAGGAATGATGATTTGCAGAAAATTGGCTACAATTGCCCCAATGATCACGGCAATGAAGAGGCGTTTTTGCTTGGCAATCAGTTGGATGTGAAACTTGATGGGATGCATTTTCAATGCCAACTTGGACGACGCTTTTTGTATTCCTTTCGTCCGAGGCAAATCCATCCAAGTACAACATTACTACTTCTACCTTAACTGCTGTGAAAACTATTTTGTCGTTCTGATTGAAAGCTGTGAAATGACCAGATCTTTTTTCGTGAGTAAATGATTGTTGGATTGGTAGAAGATTGAGAACCCGTGAAGTCGTCAACATTGGATGCTTTCTTCTTGAATGTCCTCGATGATGGCAATGATGCATGGCGACATTATCTGCCAAGTTATGAAAGCTCAAAAGAAAAAAAGAGAGATCAAGGTGTTTTTCTGTAATATCAGTCAAGTGATTTCTTGCTTTTACACAGATATGTAGAAGAGGGAGGTTTGCATGCTACTACTAAGAGCCGCTAACAGCGTGATTGCTAGAATCATCATGATGATGAATACTACGACGAAAGCTAGAATGACGGCAAGAACAGCAGCAATGATGACAGCAATGAATGCCATAATGATTGAGATCTCTGCGCCAAGTGAATAACCATACAAGAAGACTACAAACCCCCATAGTGAAAAAATGCTGCCAACGAGATTAAACGTGCTTGCGAGATCTGGAAGAACAACAGCACCAAGGAAGGTCAAGATCGCGCCAGGAATGAGGATTAACACGGAAGAAAAGCCGATGATGCGAATGCATTCGGCGGTTGAAAGTTTTCCGCCGAAACCTCTTCCTACAAAAGCAAGTACTGCTGCAATGATGTAGATGAAGATGAAATAAAAGACAAGATATATAATTAGTGCAGCAATGAGCATTGCAATTCCCGTGGTCTCAGATTTCACTAGCATTTCGAACATTGGAACCGCTTTAGGTTCAAGATAGGCACTGATAGCTGTTAGGACAGCTCCTATTATCAGTGAAAGGAAGATGAGCATCCATGCTTGTGATGTAGCATCGTCAGATTCTGCAATTTCCTTCAAAATCCCCTTATCGAAGGTTATTGCTCCCATTATTCGTTCAGTTAATGTTGCCATTTTTTACAAACCACCGTTCGATGATTCTCATTTAAGAGACATAAAATCAATAATTGACTAGACGATATAAAAGTTTCGTTCAGAATTAAAACGTGCATTTGTACTTGATCACGTGATTCAGAAATAAGACAACTTGGATGTTGTCAATCACGTTTGAGAGTTATTCAGTTCTCCCCGTCATTTAAAAGATGTTTTTAAAAACCCACTTGTTCCTTTAAAAACTCCAAGGAGAAGTGAATAACTCTCTTATGGCACGTGTTTGGCTTGCAAGATTGTAAAATGACCTCTTTTAAGCAATTAGTTCCATTTTCCATTAATTTGATTAACAACATT
>JAJRXH010000430.1 GCA_024276395.1 archaeon | reverse complement strand
GGATTGTATGAAAGGTTTAAACTTTTTCAAGAGTAAGGAGAGACGCTTCGCCGAAGCGGTGAAGGAAAAAGGCTTGACAGTCATTGTTTTTGGGCAAAATATCTACGCACGAATTTTTCTTGACAAGGTAATCGAGTTAGAGGCCCAGGATCAAGTTGCGGTAATTTATACAGATCGTCCCGAGTGGTTAGATGATTATCGTGAGTATGAGATCGTGACATATGAGGAGAAAAGACTAGAAAGGTATAGTAATCCGGAGTTGTACCAAAAGATTGGCTTTCAACACGTGGAAACAGTCGTCATTTTTCATCAAGATCCTCATCTCATTGAGTCCATCGTTACTGGAATAAGAAGAGTGTCAAAAACTGTTAGAATCATTACGTTGGAGCGATTTCATACACCTTTCATCAAGTATCTTGCAAGTCTCTCCCAAGAACGGATAACCATTGCTAATGATGTCGAAGCTATTACAAGAACCTTACTTAACAAGTTTGACATTCCCATTTCACAGCCTTATGTTGTTCAAGTTCCTGTACCAAGCCGCTTGATTGGTCAACCCGTATCGAACCTTGAATATGAGCCTACTCTTTTAGATTTGTTAAAGATTTCAAGACGTAATGTGAAAAGTAAGTGGGGCTTTGACTTGTTGGAGCCCGTAGAAGCGATTACTTTTTGTGAAGGCGATGAACTTGTTTTCCATGTCCTGAGAGAAGAGGGAATGAGTCATCTCATTAATCTTTTACGTCGTCGTGAAGAAACGTGAGCAGTATGGGGTGATGCGTGAAAAATGAAGGAGCTTGATCTTATAAGCAATGAATCAATAAGAAAGGAATGTAACGATTTTTTAAATCAAGACGAGCGTATTGACAGCGTAATTGTTGGAGACATAGAAGGGAATTTGCTTTACGCCGTTGCAAGAGAAGAACTTGACGTCCCCTTCAATCCAGAGCTTGTTGTGTCAAACATGGCCTCTGCATTGGGCATCTCTAGTAATTTCTTGCAAAAGGAATTCAAGGATCAAACTAGATCATTCACGTTATTTCGATTGAAACACGCGTCTATTGCCGTGTTGTACAATAAAACGATCGTTTTCAGTGATGTAATGACCCGACCAAGGACAACTTTTGAGGAAAAAGTAAAAATTGAAGTACATGTTGAAAAACTAATTGAACTTGCCGAAAAAATAGATGCCATTCTTTCTTCAATTGGTAGCATTCCCTTTCTTGAGAAATTAAAACAAGCTCTTCCTCGAGCAAAAATGTTAGGTATTTTTACTGAGACGGGAACACCAATTTACGTGCTGAAAACTGGGTTGGATCACTTGGACGATGCGTATGTTGCCGCCGTTTCAGCAGCCTTGACACTTTCATCTCAGCATGTTTCAGAGAATGAAAGACAAGCAATGGCCGTGATTGGAGAAAAGACCATGGCATTAATTCGGAAGATACGATCGCCATCTCACTTGTTGGTGCCAAAACAAGAGGAAATCGCTGATGATGCTAGTCAAAGTCGAATCCTCATTACCATTTTGCCCCGGGATGACGAAGGTGTAGAGCACTATTTTTCACTCATTGAATCGTTTTTGAGAACAGTCGGTTCGGACTCTTAGTAGCGTTTATAAAAGTGGGAATGAAATTCTTCTTGAAGGAATCGCAGATCGAAGGAAAGGGTGAAAGCCATGGTAGAAGTGTTAGCTGCCGCGGATCAAGCTATCAAGCGTGCTGAAACGCTAGTGAAGAAAAATTTCACTCCTGAATTGGAACAAGAATTAATCAGTCATGTTAACAAGCTGCAAGAATCCGTGTCAAGTGCCAGTAAAGATCAGGAAGAAAAGATCAATGAACGGCTTGGACATCTGAATTATCTCATTGGAATCGGCCACTTTCATTCAAAACGTTATGATCAGTCATTACCTTTTCTTTTTCAAGGTGTTACTTTTTGGAGAAGTATGAAAACGCCGCCATTGCATTTATTGGAAAATCTGCTGATGACAATCGCACAGTGCTTTGAAATGCAAGGAAATGAATTAGAGGCTGAAAAATATCGACTGCAAGCAGCTGAGGTTAGACAAGAACTGGTAACCCAATATTTTGTTCGTGCATTGAAGAGCCGGGGCTATCACGTGGAATTGAATGCACGGCCTTTAGAACAGGAACAACCGATTGACATCTTTGCTGAGAAGAAATCGATGTTTCGCAAGAAGCGAATTTGCATTTGGTTTGCGATGGACGAGGTAACTGCGGAAAGCCTCACGTTTATCGTGCAAGGCTATAAAAAATTCTCGAAACTTCGGGTGGTCTATCTTTTACAAGGTAATCCTTTGAATGTGAAGCTTCCATCGGATGTTTTGGTCATTAACAAACCTGAAAGCTTGGAGATTCCTGATTAAGATCAGTTCTAAAGGAAAGGCTTTTTAAAGGCCACCAGGGTAATGATACTTGAACTGTTATGTGATTCTTATACACTTGAAAAAGTAGGCTAGGTGACAATTCGAATGTCTTTCTTGATGAAAATCGTTCTTGCTGGTGATGGAGCCGTAGGAAAGACCGCGTTGCGGGAAAGATATCTAGGTAAGGGATTTACAGCGAAGTATCTAATGACGATTGGTGCTGATTTTGCTCTAAAGGAGACAGAGATCGATGATCGTGCCGTAAAATTCCAAATCTGGGATCTTGCTGGACAACCTCGGTTTAGCTCTGTTCGCAGTGTTTATTATATGGGATCATTAGGGGGCCTTTTGCTCTTTGACATCACTAGGCCGGAAACTTTCCAAAATCTTGATAACTGGGTCCGAGAACTATGGAAAAATAATGGAAAAGGGGTCATTCCCATCGTAATTTTAGGGAATAAAGCAGACTTGAAAGATCAATTCCCGCATCACATTACGACGGAACAGGCCCTAGAATATTGTGAAAAATTAAGTGAAGAAACTAGACCGTATGGATTTGAAGTGAAATTCTTGGAGACTTCTGCGAAAACAGGAAAAAACGTTCAAGAAGCCTTTAATCTGCTTGGAAGAGTCTACTTCCAGTTTGTAGATCAACAAAAAGCACAAAGATAGTCTTCTCTCCCAACTAAAAAAGTAAAGAAGAACGAGACTTGATATTTGAAGAAATGAAAGATTTCTAGTATCATTTATTCATTTGTTTTTTTGTTGTTGCTTTGAGTTCATCCAATTCTTAATCATTTTTTCTCTATTTTTTGGTAGCTTGGTTTTTCTTTTTATGATGAATTCTTTCATTGGCTTCATTGGGCGAATCTTAGTTTCCATTAATTCATCTCCTCTAAAGTAGGTAATCGTCAAGGTTTTGGGGAGAGCTTTTTTGCCATAATCTCTTAAGATTGTCTTGAAATTATCTTTAGTGATTCGAACGCGATCAACAGCAATGATATGGTCTTCTGGAAGCAATTTTCCCGAAGCAGGACCGTCTTCGAACACGTTGATGACTATCACTCCATTATTAGATGGTTTTGTTTCGAATCCAAGCCACAAGATGGGGTGAACATCAGTCTTTCTCGTCCTAGGTAGGGGGTTTGCTTCTTCCTTGGGATACTCTCGTTTTATTTCTAGTCCCATATCCTCCAAGATTTCTAGAGGCAGATCATCGGTACCTGAAATGTAGCGTTCATAGAATTCCTTCACATCTACATTTGTTGCCTTGTTAATTATTTCGACTATTTCTTGTTCAGGGAAGGGCTTTGACTTTTGTCCATGATGTTTCCACAAGTAGCGCATGACATCATCTAGAGACTTCTCTCCACGTGTTTGTAATCGGAGATAAAAGTCCAAAAATAGGCCAAGCAACTGTCCTTTTCGATAATAGGATATGAGCTTGTTCACGTGATGTCTATCTGGTTGATAAAGGTTGATCCAGGTATTCCATGATGATTGTTCTAAACTTTGTCGTTTTCTCCCAGGTTTAATGAAATATTCTCGTAATCTTTTCTGCATTTCTTCCCAAAATCTCTTTTCAGTAATTAACCCCGCTCTGAGGAGAATTAGCCATGAATAATAGGAGGTGAACCCTTCATGGAGCCATAAAGATGATGTATATTGTTCGCCGTCATAGTGATATGAATTCTGGTGATGTTCTTGATATAGTCCGGATGCCCTGATTCTTTTAACGTTCCACACGTGAAAGAATTCATGTGCTTCTAGGCTAAGAAAATCTTCGTAGTCCTTTTGATTAAGGAATCCATAACGGTAGAACATGCTCAAGTTGCAGAACATGTGTTCTAATCCCGTGCGAAGGTCTCGTTCTCTGAGCATCAAGTGGAAATAGTATTGGTCATAGGGAAGGTCTCCTCCAAAGATAGCTGCGGTCTCTCTTACGAGTTTAGTAAGATCAGTGATGATTTTTTTGACTGGGAGGTAGCGAGGGCGTCTCCCGATGAAAACTAGATGATGTGGAATGCCGAGCACGGTAAAGGAATTAATTGAGAAGTGTTCTTTATCTCCAGCAACAAAAGGTGTGTCTACGAGTAAGTCATAATGTGTTGCCATGTAGGTTGTCAATTGTCTTGATCCTTGAGCATTTTTGTTCTTTGGGAGACTTGCTTGACAGTTCCATCCTCTGGGCACACTTACGGTGACTAAGTGGGGTGAATTCTCAAAGCCTTCAATACCCATAAAGGTGGCTGGTCCTACCAGTACCGCTTTAGCATGGTCAAGGTAGTTAGTACGTGGACTAAGCTCTTCACCATTAAACTTGTATTTAAAGAAAACTTCTTCGGTTTTTTTAGGGACGATTACCTCCCATCTATTTTTTGTTTTTTGTATGACTTTTAGTGGATTACCGCTTGAATCAGAAGCATTCACGTTAAATACGTGTCGTGAATAATCTCGTATCCGGTACGATCCAGGGCTCCAAGTTGGTAGATAGAAGGTTAATTTTCTATGCTCTTGATGTGGTTGAACTTGGAGGGTAACTTCTGCTTCTTGGTAGCGTGCTCTTCTTAGATCAAGATGATATTTTATTGCGGCATTTTTACCTTTCATTTGAGTAAATCACCATAATTGTCGTTTTGTTTTTAAAGGAGATATTGCTCCAGAATTGATTGACCTAATTCTCGTGCAAGAAGAGGTGGAACCGCATTACCAATGAGTTTGAGTTGCGTGCTCTTGGGACAAGGAAAGAGAAAATTATCTGGAAATGATTGTAGGCGTGCACACTCGCGGGGAGTGATCACGCGCGGTTGTTCGGGATGGACTCCAGGGGCATTATGGTTCTCTTTAACTGTGAATGAGGGTTTGTCCCATTCCAATCGTTTCCAAGCATCCTTGTAGTGAGGATAGAGAGGCTGGCCGGGGGATAGTTTTTTTAGTTTGGTGATGATATCAGGCCGGTGTCGTGTTGCTAAGTGATGATACAGTTTAGAACTGTCCGTTCTTATCCATTCTTGGTATCGAGTTTGAGGTTCTGCAGCATAGGGAATCGGTTCAGAAAATGAAGGTGATGGAAGGTCGCTTAATGCGTCTCTTACGGTAATGATTTCTCTTTCTTTCAAGTTAGGAAATGTGCATGGCACATCGGCAGTCCACCGCTCGTCCACTCCGACAAAAAATATTCGTTGTCTCATTTGTGGAACTCCGTGTTTTGAGGCATCAATGATGTTCCATGTGACTTGATAATCCATTTTTTCGCAGACTTCTTTGATTTTTAATGGAACGTTCTCGCCTTCTGGTGTTCTTGCGGATGCTAGTCCTTTTACGTTCTCCATTAAGAAAACTTTCGGTCTTAATTCTTTCACGATTCTCAAAAATTCCCAAACCAGAGCATTTCTTTGATCTTTAGGATTTCTTCTTCCAGCCATTGAAAAACCTTGACAAGGTGGCCCACCAACAACAACATCGATTTCTGGATCTAGATCGTTATTTTTGAGTAGCTTTCGAATCCAAGAACCATCAATGGAGTTAATGTTAACCTTGATTGCAACATCATCATCTTTACTAGATCCGGTTTTATCTTGTAAAGTGCTCTCTAATCTTTCTAGTTTTTTATCTAGCTTTAATGGTCCTATCTCCAGGGAAAAGTTAGTGTTATAGGTTTTAATGGCAGAATCCCAATTATCGAGGGCTAATACGACATCAAAACCTGCCCAATGCATTCCTAATGAGAGTCCACCCGCACCACAAAAGAGGTCAATAGCCTGGAGCTTGATGCTTTTTTTTGTCATTGGTTGAATCGTTATTGTTCTCATGTTGTTCACTTCCAAGTGAAAAAAGGAAGGTTAGAAGTCACCTCATTGGTTGCAGTTGTAGTTGTTGCTACAAGAATGCTTTAGCAAGGGTATGACCTCGGTAATGTGGTGGATGATGAGGCCATTGTAGTTTTTAATTTTTTGATGGAGAGTGTGAGCGTTTTCATGGCACAAATATATAGGTGTGATTTCAGCGGCATGAGCTGCCATCACATCATTGATTGAATCGCCAATGAAGGGAATGCATCGGCGTCGTTCATTAATACCTAACTGTGTTAGTGCTTTGATGATAGGGTCAGGATGTGGCTTTCCCTTACTCGTAGCATCGCCGCCAACGATAGCCTTGAAATATTGAATGATTCCCAGATTATTTAGAATGTACTTGGCTGAACCAGTCCGGGCACCAGTTATGATTGCCATCCTCACGTTATTTTCATCCAGATACTTTAATACTTTTTCGACTCCCGGCATCAAGCGTATTCTGTCACGATGGGCTAGCATATAGCTTCTGAATTCTCGTAGGTAATTTGCCTGAAAGCGTTCTGGAATGCCGATTCCCTTGATTACTTCCTTTGAGGGTCTTCCGAATAGTGAAACTAATGTTTTTTCGTCCAAGTCAAGATGTGGGCAAATCTTTTGGTGTGCATGCCTCCAAGCACACAGAATTAGTTGGCTGCTGTCTACTAGGGTTCCGTCCATGTCGAAAAGGCAAACTGGGGGTAATGTATTTTTCATGGCTAGCCTCCTTTCAAAATGAGCTGGCAGAGGTCTTCTGTTACCAGTCGTGAAAGGAAAACAGATATTTTTTGCGGTAACGCACAAAAAATTTTTGAAGCCTTCATCATGAGCACTGCATGAGAAGTTCGAGGAGTTTTCATCCTCATGCAAAAAATAACAGAGTATCAACTCGATGAAATTTTGTTTCAAGTATCTAGACGCCAGATTGAATCACATTTGCGATCCATTGAAGGAGATCGTAGTCCGATCATCAAAAATTCAAAATGGCTTGAAATGCACGAATATCTTCAAAGACACTTGTTTTCCTTGGGGTATTTTGTTAAGATGCAAAAGTTTACATATTTAAGGAGAGACGGATATAACATTGAGGCCATGATGACGGATACTGAGTCAGATGTTAGCGATAGCAGGATCTTACTTGTGGCCCATTATGACACGGTTCCAAATTCACCAGGTGCAGATGATAATGCTAGTGGGTTGGCCGTGTTGTTAGAAGTAGCGCGCGTGTTGGCCGAAAAGCTGCCGGAAGCTTCTCAACACGTTCAATTTGTATTTTTTGATGCTGAAGAGGCTAGTCCGGAACTATATCGGGAACATGTTGATGACGTGCCCGAGTTTGATTCATCTTATTCCATCCAGGGATTGTATGGTGCGCAAGCGTGGCTTAAAAAATACTTGGCCACTGAGAAGGATGATTGGAAAATAAAAGCAGTTCTTAACTTTGAGTCGGTGGGTTACTATACCAAAAATCCAAATTCACAGCAATTGCCAGCTGGAATTCCCGTCAAGGTGCCCAATAAAGGAGATTTCTTAGCATTAATCACAACAGATACTGGGAGATCAATACAAGAACTTTATTCGTCTTGTTTAGATGATATTAGAATCTCCTTGAAATATGTCAATCTTGTTGTTCCTCAAAAAGGTCGTACTCTGCCAGATACACGTCGAAGTGATCATGCACCTTTCTGGGATCACGACATTCCGACGTTGTTTCTCACGGATACTGGAAATTTCCGCAATCCACATTATCACAAACCTAGTGATCGAGTGAACACGCTAGACATCAGGATGATTCAGAGAATCACGCAAGCAGCCATCATGTTCATCCTTAAGATGTTGGACCTCTTAGAATGGAGGAAAAAATCTACTGAAAAACATTTTTAATCCAAGTGTCGAAAATATTCTTCCCAAGTGATCACGAATGCCCAATCTCTTGGTTCTAATGGGTTTACCAGGTACTGGTAAAAGTACAGTAATTCAAGCTTTTTTAGAAAGACATCCGCATTATCTATGGTTAGATACAGATCGAATCAGGCGAATCGTTCTTGAAGACTATTTTGACGAACAAGGAATTCCTGATCCGGTTATTTATCAAGAACGGATGAAAAACTTGATCTATAGGGTATTGTTCCTTCTTACTCGCTATTTACTGATTTGTGGAAAAAATGTCATTCTTGAGGGTGTATTTGGTAGAAATGAACTTCGCTTGAAGATTTTTAATTTAGCTAAAAAGTTAAATTGTCAAGTCACTTTCGTGGAATTGATCATTTCAGATGTGTTGGCAAGAAAAAGGCTACGAGAAAGGATGAAGGTATCTCCCGATTTACGGGTGTCTGATGCGGATTATTCTGTCTATCTATCCTTGAAACAGAAATATGAAGATCCATCAGAAGAAATTAAAGAAGCATATCACGTTCTTGATGCGGGAGAAGATATTAACAAGATCGTAGGAAAAATAGAAGATATTTTAGGTGAAACTTCCTCTTGAAATTAATTTAGTCGTTCAAATGGTGGATAAGGGGCGATGGATGATGAAAGATGATGTAGCTTCTTATATAAGTGAGATCAAGTCCTTGATGACTGATCCTAATTTTTATCCCCATTATACAATCTCTCCAATCCAAGTGAAAGAAACGCACATTTCTCTAGTCTTTCTAACAGGTGGGTATGCATATAAAGTGAAAAAACCAGTATCTTTCGGTGATATCCTTGATTTCAGCACCTTAAAACGGAGAAAGCATTTTTGCTATGAAGAGATTCGCTTGAATTCTAGGTTATCCCCAGAACTTTATCTTGGAGTGGTGGGTCTCACCGAGGATGGACTTGTTGAAGATGCTTTAAATGAGAATGAGATATTCGAATATGCCGTAAAAATGAAACAATTACCTCCAGATTCTACCTTATTTGACCGCTTAACTCGAGGTGAGTCAGTATCTGTTGACGTCATCCGTGAGATTGCAGATATTGTTGCCAGATTTCACGAAAAAGCCGAACGATTGCCACAATATGGTCGATATGAGGTTATTTTTGAAAAAAACGATGAAAATTTCAGAACAACCGCTCAATACATGGAAATTAATGAAGAGTACAAGAACAAGATTTACCACTGGATGGAATTACATCGGCAGCTCTTGGAAAAAGAATGAACGAAGGTAAAATTATTGATGGCCATGGTGACATTCAAAGTCGCAACATTTTTATTAATGATGGGAAAATCTCCATCTTTGATTGCATTGAGTTTAATGAGGCTCTTAGGGCAGGTGATGTTGCTGAAGAAGTCGCATTTTTGGCAATGGATCTAGATTTTCTTGGACATCCAGATCTATCGCAGGCCTACGTGGATAGATATGTCGAGAAGACAAAGGACTATGACTTGTTTCGTTTACTTCCCTTCTATAAGGCTTATCGTGCTCACGTGCGTGGTAAGGTAGCTATTTTCAATGCAAGCCAAGGTGGTGACCCACGTCACGTAGCCTCCTTAGAAGAAGAATCTAGACGATATTTCCGGTTAGCAGAACGATATGCAGATGAATTGGAATGAACTAGGAAGCAAGGTTATGTAAAAAAGTGAACAAGCAATTTAGACTTTTCCGAAAAGTTGGCTTGATAAGGACAATTATTTCCTCATCATTGACGTAAGAACTATCATTCCTTATCGATGCTTAGACACCTTGCTAAAAAGATCGGGAATTTCTTCAAGAAATCGGCAATTGACCGTTCGTTCTCTCCAGCGAATTATGTAGCGATGCCATCCAAAAAGACGAATTTTTATCATTCATCTGTTTATCGTTTCCATGGGTGAGTGATTGGCTATAAGAAGATGATTTTTAAGAAAAAGACTTGTTAGTTTTCAGAGAATTGCTTAAAAAAGAAAAAAAGAACTGTTGTTAGCTTGCTTGCTACACGTTTGGATCATTGAACAAGAACGGGTCTTCTTGATCTTCTGGTCTGAATACATCCTTTACACTGGGGAATCGCTCTAAGAAGATAGCCTCGTAATCAAGAGGCTTGAATTCTGGCATGGCGGCCTGCACGCTTCCACTGCTCATGGCCACGCTGATGAGTTTTGATGGATCACTAATGGTTGCAATTTTCTTTGTTCTGTTAATCAAGATTTCGTGAATTTCACTGGTACCCTCATAGATTCTAAGTACTCGGAAGTCTCTAAGAATTCGTTCGATTTCATAGTCTCTAATGTAACCATTACCGCCGAAAATTTGTAGGGCATCGTCGACAATCATCCATCCAACTTCAGAATTGTACATTTTTGCCTTGCTAATCACATGGAACACTAGAGATTGCTGGTACAAATCACCAAATTGTTCCAGTGCTTTTTTGGCCTGTTCATTCATCTGAGCTAAATGTTTTGCACGGATGGATTGCCGCCGTTGATATCTGCTCATGGCGTAAGCGCCTTCGAAGGCGAATCGTCTCATTTTTAGTAATGCTTGCTCCATTCCCTTTAACTTATTGGAAACACCCGGGAAAGAAATGATGGGCTTCCCAAATTGCACTCGTTGGTTAGCATATTCTTTAGCCATTTGATATGCTCTCTCAGCTAGGGCTGAAGCTTGAAACGCTACTCCCATTCGCATTCCGAGGAGTCGTTCAAGGACTTTTTGGTATCCTTCACCGAGGGTTCCAAGAAGGTTTTCTTTCGGCACGATGCAGTTGAATTCGAGAACCCCCGTGGCTGAAGCATGGATTCCTAGTTTTTCTTCAATCCGAGTGCACTTGATTCCAGGTTCTGATTCGTTTTCTGCGTTTGGAAAGTTTGTTTCCACTATGAATGCATTTGTTCCCTGTTCCTTGCCGTCGGCCAGGTAACGAGTGAGGACAATTCCCAGTTCGCCGAATCCTGCATTTGATATGAATATTTTTTGACCTTTCACGATAAATTTCTCGCCATCAAAAGTCGAGGTTGTTTTCACGTTCTTGAGATTTGATCCAGCGTTAGGTTCCGTAAACGCAACGAAGCCTCCAACTTTTCCATCTCTCAACATTGGAAAATATCGTTCGGCCTTTCCGTTATCCGGATACATTGCAAGAGCTTCAATTAGCGTGGCACCCAGTCCAAGTGTGACGGTGAGGGACATATCATAATAGCCAATGACTTCCATCAAGGGACCTAACATGAGGGATGGAAAATCTGCACCACCGTATTCTTCAGGGATTAATGCTTCATATAGGCGTGGGCCATTTTGATCGTGAACAAACAAGTCAAAGGCTTCCGTAACTCCAGGTGGAAAGACAGCTTTTCCGTCTTCGTATTT
>JAJRXH010000429.1 GCA_024276395.1 archaeon | reverse complement strand
GAGATCACGAAACAACGAATGCTCAACACGAAAGCTTTCATCAAGCAAGTGATGAGACGAAAACTTCCACCCGTCACTCAATTCCTTCTCGCTATTTATGGCCAGCTCCTTCACATCCCCGAGCTGCTTGCCAATGATGTGAAGTTCGACCAAGAAATCATCAAAATTGCCAAGAAAGCACTCCCCCTACTTGAAGATGATCCTTATAATGATCAAAAATGGCCTGACAAGATAAAAGAACTGGCAAAACTACTTCTTCCCATCTTCAAGCAGCAACAACAAGGTCAGCTATCATCTCATTGTACTTCTGGATTCTGTACGTCACCCGGAAGAACTCATGATTTAGACCATCATCAAGAAGAAAAAGAACGGTTCACGAAAGAAAGCCCCGGTGATCGTGAAGAAAAAACGAAAGAGGATCAAAAAAGCAAGAGCCCCAATTCCCAATCAAGTAAGGATAAGAGATCCACGAGATCACGTGCAGGCGACGAGAAGGAACAAGAAAAAAGAAATGAGGAAATGAAAGAGACAGCTGTTGAAGAGATAGTTGCCACGCTCACCAAGGAAACAACTGATGTTTCAAAAGTAAAAATGGTGCTCCAAAGCTTTGGTTTTGATGTCAAGGAAAGCGATGTCCAACGACGAATGCTTAGACACCTCGCCAAGGGACTCATCCGCTATGAATTCGAAATAAAAACGGGAGGCCATGCCATTCCCACGTATCCAGCCAAGTGGAAGTTTGGTGATCCCATTCATGATCTCAACATCGATCTCAGCCTCTCCGTGGCCCCTGTTTTAATTCCTAACGTGACAACTATGAAATTCCTCAAGAAAGAAGGTGAAGGCAATATTTCCAAGAAGATGGATGCACCTGATTTACTCATTGTCATTGACTCCTCTGGCTCCATGGGAAGAACACCACGTCTCAACGGCACTTTCGATCTAGCATCTCTGGCTGCATTTGCTGCCATCGAGCAACATAGAAGACAATCTGACGGAAATGTTGCCATCATCAACTTTTCAAGTGATATCAAGACTTCTCCATGGACACGAGACTTCGAACTTCTTGAACGAACAATCCTTCATTATCAAGGAGGTGGAACGATCTTACCGGTCCGGACAATTGAACAAAAAATTCAAGAACATGCCCGAATTTCGAAACGGAAAACACTCATCCTCATCTTGACCGATTTTAGCCTCTCAGACTTGGAGAGAACTGTTAATGCCCTTGAACGTCTAGCAGAAACAGAACGAATTGTCATCTTTCTCATTCATTCTGGCAAACCCGCAATGATTCCTAGCAACATTAAAGTCATCTCTGTCCAAAATGCATCAGATCTAGTGGGGTTCGTTCTTAACGAAGTTGCAATTACCCCTTGATGCTGAGGAATATGAATAATTGACAAATAAAAAAAGTCAAAAGTCATTTTTAGATCATATCTATAAGACATCTAGCACTCCGTCCTTTCTCCATTAGAATTATTTTAATTCCGTATTATCCCAATTGAAAGGACGGAGAAAACCAATTAAAGATTATTTTGTCTAATCCGCGTGGATGAATCAACTTTTAAATGATGAAAATGAATCACTTCTCTTGGTTACCACTAGACTAGATTTTTAGTTGATCTCATCACGTAAAAAATTCACTCGAGAATTCTGCAACTCCCTGGTAACTGGTTAGTGCTAAGTCAAAAGTCAAAACGGCTGATTCATTCAAAGTATCTCTTCCAAATGACCACGTGGGACTTGAAGACTTTCCACCCATTGACGTGTTGTTCTTCTCAGCAACAGATCCCTTTCTGAAAAACTCCTCATTAATAAGAATTGGATTGTTGAAAGAAGATGGATGATGATGGTGAGGATATTGAATCATTAAAGGAGAGAATGATGAAACTAAAGGAGATTTTACAGTCTAAAGCCGTGAAAGAAATTGTAGAACTTTCTGATGAGGATTTTTCTCGCTTGTTACGGTCTTGTCCAAAAGAATTGGCACTAACATTCATCAGATTCGTGAAAGAACGACACCAACTCTCCTTGAAACGTCAATATTTGAAGAGATACGTATCTACAATCATTAACCTCCCTTTTGATGAATTCACGGTACATGTTGATGCCATCGGCAATTATAATCCCTATTGTCTTGATTTGTTCCTCGAAGCTCTTTCAAGGTTATTATACGATGAAACAAAGAAAAAAGATGGACAATGGATACTTCGTCGTGGTGTGTACGTGATTACCAGATCTTCACCCATTATGTTACCGACAATCGAGTCTTTCACCTTAGATTTCCTGAAAACTTGCTTTAATGAACAAAATCTCGCTGAACAACTTCGAGATGCATTCAAAGCAAATCCTTGTGTCGGAACTCTCCTCTTACTGGAAGGATTGTGTTTTGATGCAAGGTTCTCCATAAATAACTACAAAAAGTCGATTGTCCGCTTTTTTCTCGTGACAACGCTCGATACAAGCCAGGCAACAAGCATCATCACGCATTTTTTTCACACGTGATCGAAAATGAATGCTTCAATGGGGAGATGGATTTGCCTTTTATCATGGCGCATTCATCGGATCATGACTTCTTACTTTTCCGGTATCTACCACTGCTAGTTTTTTCAAATCCCTCATCATTTTTTGACTTCAAGGAATGTGTTAAAATCTATCGCCAACTCATGTACAACCCACATTTGGAGCCCACGAGTAATGAAATTCTCTTACAATTTGTGGTTTCTCTCATGGAGAATGATATCAGTACCGATGAACTCCAATCATTATTGCGCATGATCATCCCACGTAAACCGGAAAATAAGGAAAGGAAGGACATTCCTAAGCTGAGTCGTAAAAAAGTGGATGTCTTTCAGTGGAAATTACTTTACCTCATCGTCTTCATTCTCTTGAATCTCTCCAAGCAAACCCAAGCTGCTGGCAGCATGATGATGACCATCAATCAAATTTTAGATCAAGTACCAACAATGGAATCCCTTGAACAGCTTGTCGTCATGATGGGAGAATTTCTCAAGAAAGGCCCTCTCAGCATCCATCTATCGCTGATATTGGATGCCATCCTACGTAACTTTCCCTCTTTAGATGCCATCCCGAATAACGTGTTAATGATACTTTTAGCCCTCAATGATGAATTTCGTGCCCTCTTATCTGGAAATGATACTGATTAGTTAATCTTCCTCACGAGATGAAGTCAAGAACATCTACTGCATCTTTATCCATCAGAATCTGAAAGGGGTGAAATGAAACAGCACATCTGTAAGCGTCGTGGTGGATATTATTCTTGTCAAGACCTTGAATGTTCTTTTTCTAGATGTCTATCGCTTTAAGATCTTTCGACCACCGAGGACTGGCTTATTTCTGATGAGGTCGGAATGGAAGATGCCGCCATCATGCTCGATATAAATATAAAAAAATCATTGAAAATCCCAAAATAAGGAAATATCTAATTTCTAATGCTGTTCAACCACAACTGAGGGAAATGTTATCTTCCTCGAGAACCTACCAGCTCTGATTGAAGAAAGCAAGGAGGAAACCGAGTCAGTCGAAGATGATGACACCTTGGATCCTCAAATCATTTCTGTCAAGGGAGTAATTCACGTGATGATCTTCCAGAAATCCTTGCCAGCAATATCAAGGCACGACACTCGAGTAACCTTAGTTTCTTTTACGATGAAATATTTGATGAAGGAGTAAGTGGCACGTTTTCCCCAGTCAGCATAAATTATCAATTCATTTCCGGATGTCATTTCAAAAAGTTGGAAGGCACGCCACTAAAAACCTACTCCTAGGATGGATGAAGCCACAGATCCCAGGTTTATTAATTATCATGAACAGTTCCAGAAATTTCATTAAACTCATTAGCCATGTTTGATTAGAGATGTCATCATTTCGCCATTTCTATAACTAAAATCCCAAAAAAGATTAACAAAAAACTAGAAAATCTTGGATCAATCATGAAGAACTGATTAATTAACACGAGAAAAAGAAATGAAAAGATGAAAAAAGTAGGAACAAGGTTCTTCATTACCAGCATCATTCCCATTCAACTTCTAGATGTGCTTAACAAGCGCTAATGATATCTCAACCCACTTCATTTCATGGAAAGATTAACTCTATATTTTAATAACTTGTAATTTTTTTAAAGAAAGAAACAAGTGTGATTGCTCGACCTCTTCCTCACAGCTAACTCACATCAAATCTCCTGCATGCTGCTGAGAAGAATCGAAAAAACAAGTTATCTGTAAAATAGGCGATGGACATAACTAGTAAACAGGATCTTGCACGAAAAAAAACTTGAACTAGACCCAAGCACTCTCTCGTGGGTCTGGGTAGACCAAGAACCCTAGGAAATCAATCCTACCCTACCTCCTCCATCTCAAGATGTACCGGAAATATATCCCGATGTTTTAATAGAAAGAGCTTTTGTTCTGGCAAGAAGAAGTGAACTTTCACCACTTCCTCCAGATGTTCTCCCTTCTTTCTCGAACACGAAAAAGAAACGAATAAAAAATAAAATGAACGAAAAAAATGAGTGATGGTCATTACAATCATGAAGAGAATGAAAAATTTCCTCTTTTTTTATCTTCTATTTTCTCATCCATTTCACCACATCAGTAAACTTTGGATTCTAAGCATTCACATTGCATCATCCGTGATGTTTCAGTTTTTTCACGTGAGTTGAAGATGAAAAGCGAGTTCATTAAATTAACAGCAACCCAGGATGACTTGCTTTTTCACATCTTTTGACATCTCGAGGAGTAAAAAACGTTCCGATTACTTGTCTCTCTCCATGTATTGGTCAATAGTTTCTTTTAAAAGACAAAACTTGGCACGAAAAAATCAGTTCTAAATTTCACTTTAGAAACAACGATTACGGTTGTAAAAGAGTTGATTCTTGCAATCTATTGGGTCGAAGAAAAAGAGAAAGTAACCTCAAAAAAATTAGATCTTGCTAATTTAATTATGGTAAGAAAAAACACGAGAAGATTAAGAAAAGTTTTGAACTTGTGAAAGAAACGTACGTAAAGTAAAAAAATGACGACAAGCACTGAGACGATATGCCACAACACAATGCCGCAGTGTTTAATTATTTCTCGATTTTTCTTAATAGCGTGACCAAGATTTGTCTCTCTTCTTCAGTGAGCTTGCCTCTCACGACCAAGTCTTCCAACCATTCTTTATTTCGAACGATCTCGTGGAAGATGTGGTCTATTCCCACCTCCTCAATCACGCGGGCAATGCCCACCTCCTCAATCACGCGGGCAATGCCCACCTCCTCAATCACGCGGGCAATGCCCACCTCCTCAATCACGCGGGCAATGCCCAACAATTCAATGGCCTTTTTAATTTGCGGTTCAAGTACCACTTGCCGTGCTTCTTGCATTGCTCTCACCTCTTCTGGATATATCCAATACGCTGCAGATATAAAAATGTTTAGCTGCTCAAAATGATCTAACGAATACTCAAGCGCTTCAACGAAACGCTTCTGTCCGGCTAGGAAGATGAGCGGAGCCGTCTCGAGGTCAAGTTTTAACTCTTTCAGGTCAAAGATGTATATTTCCCATGGATCATTAATCTCGTAAATACCAGGTTCTGGATTTCTAATGGTGACATCTCCCTCTTCGAGATCAGACATGATAATTTCAATCCCTCTTGCTAAGATCAGCTGTCCAACAGTCTCATGACGCCACGTTTTCCAACATAAATCCTCTTTTTCCCCATGATAACCAAAATGTCCAACTAGTCGTTTTGTCAATCCTTTCTTTACGGTATCCGTGATGCTCTTGAACTCAAGAAAATTATATCTCTTCCATCTCCTCACCAAGGGCCCGAGGTAACCCCGATACGATGTCATCTCCCTCCACCACCTTG
>JAJRXH010000428.1 GCA_024276395.1 archaeon | reverse complement strand
CGTTGATGATGCTCATTAAATACAAGGAGGAAATGAATGTTAAAGGATCGCAAATTACCTAAAAAATCCACTAGAATTTGGGTAGCCAGTCACGTGACGGCATTGTTTGCTCCCAGTGTTTCCACGTTACCAAGCTCATCCTTCACAAATTGGAGGGATACTCTTCATGTGGGGTCATTGGGTTTGGGATTTTCAATGGATGTTGGAGTCATCACTGAAGTTCAAGAGATTCGAGGAAGTTCTAGTCATCAACACCAGATTTGGTTCGATGACGTGGAAGTGCCTTTTGAAAAGGCACGATTGTCAATTCGAGCCTTGAAATTGTTGGAATCAGAGATTGGCAAGTTACCGGGAATGCGCGTTCGACATTACTTTGAGGTTCCCATTGGTGGTGGTTTTGGGACTAGTGCGGCTGGAGTTTTGGGGTTGTTAATAACTGTCAGAAACAAGTGGCAGCTTCCTTTGGATGATTTAGAACTCTTTCAAATGGCACATGGAATCGAAATTCTTGAAAAAGGGGGTCTTGGTGATGTATTGGCTCTCTACCACGGTGGCTTTGAGCAGCGAGTGAAGGTGGGAGGTCCAGGTGTGGGAACTTGTCGTCAATTTGAAGAAGTCGAAAAAAAAATCAATGTGTTGATCAAGCATTTTTCTGGCTTGGAAACGAAATCTGTATTAGCGGACGAGCGTAAGATGGCGAAGTTGAAGGAGGTCGGAACAAAATTTTTGAATTCCTTTACAAGGCTTCATCATTTAGATCTTGATCTCCTAAAAAAAGGTCTACAGGAGTTTGATGATGTGTTAAGTGTGATGAATTCTGAAGTTGCTGCAGAATTGCAATGGTTATGGGAGGAAGGCTACGTGGCTGGTCAAATAATGATTGGAAATGGGGTTTTTGTTCTATTGGAAGCTAGCATCAAAGCAAATGATGAGAAAATCAGAATTCTCAAGGATAGGGGATATCATCTTCATCAAATTGTGAAAGAAACGGTTCGTGGAGTGTAAAGTCATGGACAAAGAAGAAAATGAGGCTGTCAAGAAAGTATTTGCAGAGTGGTTTCCACGAGTAGAAATACCAGATTCACATCCACGAAAGGCCTCCTTAGAAATCAGGGAGAAAATTATCGAAGGAATGTTAGAAGCCGTGGTGGCGCCGGCAGGGCTAATTGCTCATGGAAGGGGTGAAGCTTTTGACTATCTAATCGGAGAGAAAACACCAGACTTTGCCCTACATCAAGAACGCGTGGCGGTGGCTCATCTCCTACTTGCCAAAAATCCAGTCATCAGCGTGAATGGGAATGTTGTCGCCTTGTGTGCTGAAGATTTGGTCACGTTATCAGAATTACTTGAAGCCCCCTTGGAGGTTAACTTATTTTATCGTACCGAAAAACGAATGCAAGCCGTGGAAAGGGCGTTAAGACAGGCCGGGGCAACGAGAGTATTAGGGACTGACCCGATTCATCACGAATTGCTGGGTGGGATAGATCATCCGCGACGCATTGTTGATCGAAGGGGGATCTACGTGGCAGATGTGGTCTTCGTGCCCCTTGAGGACGGAGATCGTACACAAGCCTTGCGGCAACAAAGAAAAGAAGTCGTGGCAGTGGACTTGAATCCGTTATCTAGAACGGCACGATGGAGCAGCGTGTGCATCGTCAATAACATTGTTCGT
>JAJRXH010000028.1 GCA_024276395.1 archaeon | reverse complement strand
ATCTTCCAATATTTTAAGTCCCGTGGCTGTCGAATCACTTATGATTAATCCCCTGGCTGGATAGAAGAGATACCGAAACATCTTTCTAGCCAAGGGAGAACGAGAAACAAATTCCACTACGACTAAATGAAAACGATGATTACCGAACGAATGATGATGCATTTTCACGCTAACTTTGATCCGATGAGGAAAATTTTCTAATTGCCGAATGCTACTGGGTAATGAAAATCTCGAATTATTCCCAATTAAAGAAGATTTACTGGTGAAAAAATTCTTTTCAGTTAAAAAAACATCATACCACTGATTTTGAAAGTCAAAAAACCTACAAAATTTGTAAAAATTGGCAATTGATCCAAATGGAAGATTGTTTATCAATTCTAAGAGTACTTGATGAACATTTTCTCGTGATTCGGTAACTTTTTTTTCTACTAATTCTTCCCAATCCCTCTCAATGAGGTGACCAGAACTGATAAGGAAATTCCGTAAAGCGTCTATTGGAACCATTTTAATGAGGGTCAAAATGTCCTCCGACGATTGCTTAGCCATTCACTCCACCTGTCATTCTTTCAAGTAAGCCTCTGCTAGTCTCGTGAACGCTTCATCCACATTAGAATTATTAAGAGCTGATGTCATGATAAAATCAATGGCACCTATTTTATCCTTCACGCGTTCCGCTTCAGACTTCGGTACTTGAATGTAATCTTCCAAATCAGCTTTATTCCCCACTAAAATATACTTAAGCCCCTTTCCTCCAGTAAGACTAGTTGTACTAAACTTCTTTAACTCTGGATACCACTTGTTCAAGATGTTTTCAAGAGTTTGCCGACGTGTCAAGTCAAACACGAATAAAGCCAGTTTGGCACCCTTAAAGAAAACAGTCCGAATCGATGCAAATCGTTCTTGACCACCAATATCATTAATGCTCAAAATCACGTTAGTCCCATCAGATAATTGCACTTCTTTTGTGGATACCTGCAATCCAACAGTCAACAAGTAGGATTTTTCAAAGGTCCCATGGACAAATCTTTGAACTAACGAAGTTTTACCTACAGCAGCATCACCCAAAATTACCGTTTTCAACACTATTCTCTTCCCAGAAGATCCTCTACTCATTTCCATGTCACCATTTGTCAAAATAAAAACTTCTACTTGTCTCTCTAACCGCACATCTTAAAAACCTTTTTTTTGAAAAACGGCACGAACCTTTTTGAAGAACAAAAAATCAGGCGGAGGTAGGGATTAAAGCCTACCAGAGGATGTATCATGCTTGACAATATTTTTCTCGCTGCAATGGGCTTTGTTTTATCAATCGGCATTTCGATCATCACCGTCCCATGGATCATGAAAGCCTCCATCGAAAAAGGCTTGGTCGTGATTGATGCACACAAGTCCCATCACCCTAACATCCCCGAACCTGGAGGATTGGGTCTCTTACTTGCTCTCTTGTTCTCCTTGCAAGTTGTCATCCTCATCATGACAACACTAGACCCCAATTTCGCGGTTCCCTTAGACCTAATTGCTGGATTACTTAGCGTGACCATTGCCGGCATTATCGGATTTTTAGATGACATCTACCGTATTAGATGGCGTCACAAGATTCTACTGGGATTTCTTCCAGCATTTCCACTCATGACGCTCTCCATCGGCACATCCACCATCGAAGTCCCTTTCATCGGACCACTAGACTTTGCACAAATCATTCCTGGATTTAATCTATATTCCTGGGTCATCATCCCGCTGGCTGTCAACTTTGCCTTTAATTCATTCAACATGTTCGCTGGTTATAATGGACTTGAAGCTGGTAATGGAACCATTTCAATGATTTTCCTTCTTATCATCGCCATTCTCATTAACAACCTCCCAATGCTATTATTCACGACAACTACCCTAGGCGCACTCCTCATCCTCCTTTATTATAACTGGTACCCAGCTCGAACGTTCATCGGTGACAGCGGCACGCTCACGCTAGGAACGGCACTCATTGTTGCCATCATCATTGGAAATGTAGACCGAATGGCACCAGGAATCTTCTTTCTCCACTTCATCAATTTCTTAATGTTTTTCATTTATGTCAAGAGTGGAACCAAAGAAAAAATCGGAACAGTAGATGAACAAGGCTATCTCAAGGTACCATGTCCCTGGACCCTATATTGGCTGTTACCCTATTTTTTCAAGTTAAAAGAAAAACAAACTGTTCTCATCTTGTTAAGCATCCATTTCGTGATAATTTTACTTGTCTTCTTGATTAACTTGCCCACATTTACTTGAGAGGTTGAAATAAATGGAAAAAAATCATCCAACAGCACGATCATTCTTCAAAGCACGAGAAGCTATCTTAATCGGAAAAAAGAACTCCATTGGAATTGGTACCGTCATCGATCCTCACGTGATCATTGGATACCCCACGAGAAAAAAAGTGAAATCGACCTTAACCTCCGAAAAAACAACGGAATTAGCAACAATTGAACTGACCAGCCTATATGGTAATCTTTCAGAAGGAGCCAACATCGGAGCACGTTGCATCATTCGTGCGCACACTATCATCTACGAGAATGTCACGATTGGAAACAACGTTGAAACCGGTACGCACGTGGTAATAAGAGAACACGCGACGATTGGAGACAACACCATCATCGGAAGTCACACGGTCATTGATGGAAACGTGAAAGTAGGAAGAAAAGTAAGCATCCAGTCAGGCGTGTATATTCCTCCGAAAACCATCATCGGAAATAATGTCTTTCTCGGACCAATGGTAATGATCTCAAACGACAAATACCCCGCTAGCAAGCGACTTCTTGGAGTGACCATCAAGGATGATGTCATCATCGGTCTTGGTGCACAGCTCATCTCTGGAATCACCATCCATGAAGGCGCCATCATAGGAGCAGGCGCTGTTGTCACGAAGGATGTGCCACCCAATAGCGTGGTCATCGGAGTTCCCGCTCGAGTAGTAAGTAATCGTGAAGAATATCTAAAGAGACAGAAAGAATACGAACGACAAGGGGAAACGCCATGAAAGGCTTAATCGTAGCCGCTGGTTATGGCACAAGAATGCTACCTCTCACGAAAGCAATCCCTAAAGAACTATTGCCACTTGCAGATAGGCCCGCCCTAGAACTGGTCGTGAGGGAATTCATTGAGGCCGGCATCACTGACATCATCATCATCACATCAAGAAGAAAACGAGTACTAGAAGATTATTTCGACGTGGATTTCGAGTTAGAAACCATCCTATCCACTAAAAACGACCACACAAAATTACAACTCCTACACTCAACCTCCTTCAATCTCAACATTTCCTTCATTAGACAGCCCCGCATGCAAGGATCAGCCCACGCCATCACCCTTGCACGACCCTTCGTGGGAAAGGAGCCTGTTGCAGTCGCTTATCCAGACGATATCTTCATTGGATCACCCTCACCCATCACTGAACTCACGAAAATTTACCAAAAAACACGAAAAAACGTGGTATCACTGTATGAAGTCCCACGAGAAGAAGTTCATCGCTATGGTGTCGCTAAGACCAAAAGAATTAGCAATTCAACAGAATACCTCGACATCTTGGACATGATAGAAAAGCCACGGATCGAAGAAGCCCCCTCCAATCTCATCGTTCCCGGCAGATACGTGTTTACTCCCGAATTCTTCGAAATCGCCGACCAAATTCTTTCATGCCAACAAGCATCAGAAACTAGTGAAGTCACGCAGACAGAAGTCCTAAAGGAACTCATAAAAGAAAATAAGGTTGTAGGTGTTCCATTATCCTCAGTAAGAATAGATACTGGTAAAAAATTAGGATACTTCATCGCACAAACTGTTCTTTCAACCCTGCACGAAGAACTTGGTCAGCAATTCAAGCAATTTCTCAAAAATTTCGTGGAAAACGATTTCCAGCCATCCAAAAAATTATTGTCAAGAGCCTAAGAATTGAAAAAAACAAGATGAACAACGAATGTCGAACAACAACATCATGATTTGTTTAGAGGATAATAGAGGCAACGATCATGCAAATGAGAGAATTTCAGCAACTCATGAAAGAACTCTATGGCAAAAGGGACTCTAAAAGAGGAATTGAAAGAACTCTCCTCTGGCTAGGTTCTGAGGTAGGTGAATTATTCGATGCCTATCAAAAAGGGCTGCCCAAGGAACAAGTAATGGAGGAAATTGCTGACATCATCGCTTGGACGTGCTCTGTAGCTAACCTTCTTGACGTAGATGTCGAAGAAGCATGCCAAAAAAAATATCAAGCCCACTGCCCACGATGCAAGGCCAAACCATGTCACTGTCCTTTCACGTGAACGAACGGCAACTCTGACATCACTAATGCCCTAAAGGGTTGAACTTTCTGGTAGCAACTAATGCAGTAACATATTTAATTCAACGATAATCAAAGATGGAGAAAAAAATATATGAGAAAAGGCTGCTTCGACAACGCAATCCTTCTCTGTCCGTTGAAATCTGGATGATCTTGATGAAAAATAAATTGAAAAGCCAAAGATCAAAGAAAGATCAAGAAAGAAGAAGTAGGAAGAGAAGAATGATGATCATCTTTTTTTCATCATCATTATTTATCACTGCTGTAATTCAATCTCAACATGAACATTCGAGCTCACATTAATGCGAATGATTTCCCGTAATGCCCTTACATCCGCTTCCATCTCGATCAAGCGCTTGTGAATGCGCATCTCCCATTTTTCCCACGTGTTCGTTCCTTCACCGCAAGGAGACTTGCGAGTCGTGATTTTCAACCGTCTCGTAGGTAAGTGAATGGGACCTTTCATCCGCACTTTTGTTCGTTGGGCAATCTGACGCATATCCTCACATAACTTGTTTAATTCTTTAACATCAGTACTCGAAAGATGAATCCTAGCTATCTCATCTGCCATTTACGATGACCTCAACTTGCCTTTTTCGGATTATTCT
>JAJRXH010000427.1 GCA_024276395.1 archaeon | reverse complement strand
TTGCAAGGAGATGTAACGGCATCAAGCGTGCAATGGAAAAAAGGAGATGAAAGATGAAGAAGGAAGATTTGCATCAGAAATTGCCGAAGGCTCGGACCATTGCTGAACCTGATTAATTGAGAACAAAAAAGCAGAACTTACATTATGACTCTAAAATGAGTAAGGGATTTGATTATCTATTGTAGGTAGGATGATACTTCATTCCGTGGTTTGGCTTTAACTTTAGTAATGAATGCTTACCTTAATTATTTGATTGATAAATGTTGTGTACTCTGCTCGGAGTCTTAGCAACCCTTAGATTGGGTGAATTCCACCCTGCGTTCGTGGAAGTTACTGGATTTGTCCAGACACGGCAAATACGCAACGAATGCCTCTCAAGAGGAATGCGAATATCGAACCTCTCCAGTGAAATATTGTAAACTGCTGTAAATAATAGAATTGGATTGGTCATTCATCCCAACAACATTAATTTAAGAATTTGGAAAAAGATAGAAAACAAAAGATAGAAAAAAACAATACAAAACCGCGTGAACCGACGAATGAGGATGGTAAATCACATTCACTTTCAGTTAACGTATTGAAAAGTCATCCCGTGTTATCATCTTTCAGTTTCGTGCTTGAGTGAATGCCACGATGATGCCGGCTGTCGAGTTAAGGTCAATGCATCCCGCTGGTAGAGCCACGCGAAAGAGGTCCTCAGAGACAGATTTGAGCACGGGTCCATTGGTCCAACAAGTGAAGGGATGTTAGATAAAAAAGAAACTGAGCTCTGAGCGATAACTCATTGAACGCGAGAGTGATAACACGAGCTTGACTTCCTTTATGTATTTTGTCTAGAAGTTTCGTTCGTGGCATGTTGACTAACCTTTTCAGGAATTTCAAGATTTTATCTAAGAACGAGATAAAAAACTAGTGAGACAAAAACGATATTTGATGAAACAAATTCTTTCAAGAGAGTTCATTGATATGAGCCTTTGAGTGAGTCTTGGAGGGCAGTACCTTCTAGAGGTCCCAAGAACTACGAGTAAGTCCATTCATATTGAGATAGACGATAATTCTAGGTGGTTCGTCGGTTCACGTGGTGACGCACGGAGGTGTCATTGATTGAATGAACACGACTTAGACGGATCGACTGCAAAATACTTGATATATGTTAAATTTACCATAAATGGCGTGGTTGAAAGATCTGACGTCATTGGTGCTATTTTTGGCCAAACTGAAGGTTTGCTTGGCGAAGGTCTTGATTTGAGAGAGTTGCAGAAATCCTCTCGGATTGGGAGAATCGTTGTGAACCTCAAGTATTCAAAAAGTAGAAGAAAAACAATGGGAACAATCATCGTGCCCTCGTCATTAGACCGTGTAGAAACTGCTGTTTTGGCAGCAGCTCTTGAGACGGTGGATAGGGTTGGGCCTTGTGATGCAAAGGTTGTCTTGCAAAAAATAGAAGATATTAGAGAAACCAAGAGAAAACAAATTGTCAAGAGAGCTACCCAGATCTTGCAAAATTGGGAGAGAGAGATCGGGCAAACTGCTGAAAACATCGTCGAACTCGTGAGTAATCAGGCAAGGGTATCATTGGTTGAAAAATTTGGCCCAGAACAATTGCCATGTGGTCCAGAAGTAGAAACCAGTGATAGCTTGATAGTGGTCGAGGGTCGAGCTGACGTGATTAACCTGTTGAAACAAGGCATCAAGAACGTCATTGCTGTTGAAGGCACACACGTCCCTCAAAGTGTCATCGAATTAACAAAACGTAAGGTCACGACGGCTTTCTTGGATGGTGATCGCGGCGGAGATCTCATTCTGAAAGAACTGATCGAAGTCGCCGACATCGATTATGTTGCACGGGCTCCACGAGGAAGAGAAGTTGAAGATCTATCTGGAAAGGAGATTCTGAAGGCATTACGAAATAAAGTGCCAATTGAACAAGTCATCAAGGAACTGAACTTGCGACAGACTGCTGAAATCCCACCGAAGAAGTCCTTGTTAGAAGATGTGGATGCCACGTTTCTTGTTGAAGAAGAAGAAAATCACGGCGAAGAAAAAGTAATGGATGCACAAGTCGTTGATGGTTTCGTGGATTCGGAGATGACGGAAGTACTGGAAGGAAATACCCTTTCAGACTTGGCTGAAGAGCTTGATGAGGATCTTGACGAAGAACTAGGAGATTCTGAAGGTGCAGGAGGAGGTAGTGTTACCTCTGTTGATTTCGGCCAAAAAGTTCCCTCCCAAGAGAAGAGTGAATTGGTAACAAAAAAGAGCCGTGAAGAAAAATCGACCAGTTTTCCCGGCATCCCTAGCCAATTGCATCCCTTCATTGCATCCCTTAATACCAGGGAGGGCATCCTGCTTGCGGAAGGATTTAAGGAACGACAGAGGGTGCCTGTCGGTGAACTACATGATGCTTTAAAGAAATCCCCTGCCGTAGAAGGACTCATCTTTGATGGAATCGTCACGCAACGATCGGTGGATATTGCTAGTGAAAAAGGTGCTAAATTCATAATTGGTGCTAAAATCGGTGAAATTACAAAAAAACCTGCCAATCTTGCAATATATCAATTTAGTTAAAGAAATATTAATGAGTACTTTGATGAGATAACTGGCGATGAAGGAAAAAAGCCACTCTCGAGGGCATCCCGAAGAATGGATGAGGAGATCGCGCAAGCGAGTGGCGACACCTGAGCCGTCAGGCCAATAACTGAGCATTCGGCCCTCTGAGGAGCAAGTACCACGTGGTCGCAATGATTTAGAGGCAACCCACGCTCAGACATGGCCTGACTTACGGGGGGAGCTGTCATCTCAACTCCCCACGGGTTAGGCTAGCTGAGAGGGCATTCGCCCCTGGATGAAGCTAACCGTTAATCTTGGGGGTACAATGATGGCTCCCCCCTTTTTCACTCTCATCGATTCATTGGATATCTATTGGATATGAAAATGAATGCTATCCTCTGATGCCCAAGTGATGTGATGTCGATTCAGCATCCCATCCATTCTTGTCCTCTCGATAACACGGGTATGTGAGAAAGAAATCAGCAATTTTCTCTCCTACTCTCGTTAAATAGAGAGAGGAAAGAGAAACATGCGTGAAGGAAGCTTTCACTAGCAAAGTCTAAATATGAATCTAAGATTGATCTATCTTTGCTCTCATCATTCTGACATTTGATGAATGTTGTTTAGGAAAATGATTTCATTGCTCTGAAAATTCGTGCTCAAGCATCCTGTCAAACCAATGAGAGAGTCATTTCTGCTGCTTCATTGCCTTCCCTTCCCTCAGCTATGTTCATTGGCTATATCATGATCATTGGTGCTTTTCACGACAAAAAAATCCTGATATATGGAATTCAATGATTTACTTATTTTTGATCGCCCCTTTCTGGTAGCGGAAAAGTTTTTCCCATAGGTGCATCAAGCAATGATGAAAAGAAAATACCTTGGTGATGTTGTTTGTTGGAACTCCGTGGTTCTAGGTGGCACGTTTGATCGCCTTCACCCCGGCCATGAGTCGTTGTTAATCGTGGCTGCAAGTGTTGCCTCTCAATTGCACATTGGGGTGACCAGTGATTCCTTCGTTCGACAACGACGAAAAGAGCTTCATCATTTGATTCAACCATATGAAATGAGAGTAACTAGGTTAAGAGCCTATCTTGAGTCATTGGGAGTGAAGGCGAACATTTTTCCGTTACATCACGTGGGGGAAGATGTTGAAATTGCTGCAAGACTAGAAGTTGATGCCATCGTCGTGACTGAAGAAACCTTGAATGGTGCATTTAGAATTAATAAAAGAAGAATTGAGTTGGGTAAACCTCCGTATCCAATCGTTTTTGCTCCAAGAATTTTGACCTCTAGAGGAGCCATCATTTCCAGTACCGCCCTAAGAAAACAAACGATTAAAGAGAGTGATGTGTAGTCAACCATGGGCGGGTCAGATGATCGGGTCTAGCCCCACTGAGGCAAAACGAAAGATTTTGCCGAATGATGATGATCTTGAGTTGAAATGACCCGCCCTCTCATCTTACCTCCTTGATTCTTGATAACGGCTTTGGTGTCTAAGTGATGGCAAGGAAATTATATGCTACCATCTTGTTACTTGGTTCATCGGCCGTCGGAAAGACATCCTTCGTCAAAAGGATACTTTCTGAGCCAATCTTGACTCTTCCCACCGAAAATCCAGAAATCGTGAAAAGAAAGATAAAAGATATTCCAGTGCTTGTCAAGTACTTTCAGCTGAGAGAACTTCATGGGAAATCCCAAGTCACTTTCATTGATACACCGGGTAAGTTCAAGTATAGAAGGTTATGGAGAGAACTGATCCGAGAACATCAGCCTAACTCAATTTTCTTCTTCATCAACGATGACAAAGATAACTGGCACGAACAAGTAAGTGCCCTAGAAGATTTGTATAATTACTGGCACGATGCATTAGGCCTTTATGAGAATGATGCTACAACTACTGAAAATGCTACTTATCCATCCGAGGCAACCTTACTCCATTCCCATCCTACCTTGTTAAAGATCATCTGTAATCCATTCAACTTGAAAAAAAATGAGGCTGAAGGAAGAAAAAAACTCTTATCTGACATCCGAGAACGATTCGGCCATGTCTTGAATGCCTTCAATGAAATCCCAGAATTTGAATTGGATATCGTTATTTTATCCGTCCCTTTCGATCCCATTGCCGACGTGATCATCCAAATAATGGATGTCTTCCAGTTTCTTCTACGGCGTTCCCACAAGAAAAAATAATAATAGGGAAAACAAGAAAGAAATAGATTGGAGGAGAGAAAAAATAACGGAAAAATCAATAGCGCCGCTCGTCTAGTGGTAGGACATCAGCCTCCCAAGCTGATAACCCGGGTTCGATCCCCGGGCGGCGCACCATTCTTTCTCTTATGTTTTTTTTCGGATCATCAAAAAGGAGGAGAAATTTTGAATGTCTATTTCTATAAAAGTGAAATTTCTAGGGGTTTTGGAGAAGGTATTTCATACTAAGGAGAGAGTCATTACTGTTGATCGGGAAGAATGCACCTTGGGGGAATTTCTTCGTCTTTTACGTGAGGAAGCAAGGGGAGATTTAACTTTTGATGAATTGTTTGATTTGCATAGTCGGCCGAAGAGGAGCTTGCTGGTGTTAGTGAATGGGGCGACTTATGAGGCAGTAGGTGGGCTTGAGTTAGCATTAAAAGATGGGGATGAGGTGGTTCTTCTTCCAACCATTCATGGTGGCTTGTTGTTATGTTGTCGTGATTGACTCGTGTTTTTAGGAGATCATTCATTGGATCAGTTTTTTGTCTTGTTGTTAAGAAATCCATTATTTCTTTTCCTTAGATGAAGGATAAAGGTCTTATCAATGGTTGTCATTAATGAATGATGATTTGGTCAGTTTCGTGAAAAAGGGGTTGGTCTCTCCTTCCCCCGAGTTTTATGATTTTCATTCCATTCTTATGTTACTTGGCTAGAATAGGTAACATCTGACTTGGTACGTTATCTTGATCAACTCATTAGGAGAACGAGAATGGCTTTTTGCACGTGTAGGCGGTTCTCAGCTTGATCATAAATGACGGATTGTGGGCCGGTGGCAACAGTATCCGTGATTTCGTGTGGTGTTCGTGGGAGGCAGTGCATCACGATGGCATCTTCTGGAGCATATTGCATTAGTTCTTCGTTTACTTGGAATCCTTGGAAGTCCCTCAATCGTTGTTCTTTTTCTTCTTCCATTCCCATTGAAATCCAGACATCAGTGTAGATCACGTCAGCATTTTTGACGGCTTCCTTGGGGTCATTGGTCACGTTGATGGTTCCGCCATTTTCCTTGGCATCTTCGCTGGCCCATTCCATTATTTTTGGGTTTGGGTGGTAGCGAGGGTTATTTGGGGCAGCGATGGTGAGATGGGCACCGACCTTGGCACAACCGAGCATCGTGGAATGTGCCATGTTATTACCACCATCACCAATGTAGGCGACCTTGAGGCCTTGTAATTTCTGTTTATGCTCCCACATCGTGTAGAGATCGGTTAGGGTTTGACAAGGATGCGTGAGGTCGCTGAGAGCATTGATGACTGGGATGCTAGCAAATCGTGCGAGTCGTTCTATTTTATCGTGGGAAAAGGTGCGTGCAACGATGGCATCGACATATCGACTTAATACCCTTGCGAGATCTTCATCACTTTCTTTTAGATGGGCATCGGCATGTTTCCATCCGGGGATGGCTTTCATATAGATGGCATGTCCTCCAAGTTGCACCATGGCGACTTCAAATGAGACTCGTGTTCTCAGGCTAGGCTTTTCATAAAAGGTACAAATGGTTCGTCCTTGCAAGAGAGTATGTGGTTGATTGTTTTTTTGAAGTCTCTTTAGTTCTGTTGTTTTTTCAAAAATTTTGGTGATATCTTCTCTCGTGAGATCATGGATGGTTATGAGGTCTTTCACGCTTAATTGGCCCATATTGGTACCTCCATTATCCTCAAGAAACGCTTTTTAAGTAATCATTAAGTCTATTTCGGCAATATTAACTATATATTTA
>JAJRXH010000426.1 GCA_024276395.1 archaeon | reverse complement strand
GTAAAAGAACAATTCGTTAAGTGTTGCCTTGTTCTCAAGGTAATAAAGCACTCTCAGGAAGTAGTACAGTGTAAAAAATGCATAAATTCCAATGAAGACAAAAAGAAGTGCAAGATCACGCTCATCCACCATGAAATAATAAATTGCCACGCTAAACCCAGCAAGTAATGCATAAAAAGCAATCCAATTCCGATTCATTCCGATCTTCCCATCTATCTCATTTACCGTGGGTGATGAAATCCTTGCCAAGATGAAAAATCGTCACCCTCATCTCCTTCAAATTTCTCGTGAACAGCTTATTTTTTAAATCACGCTTTATCCGAAGATGAAGTTTTTCCCTAGTTAGACAAGAGAACAAGATGGATTGATGGGACTTTCAACCTTGGTCAATCAAGTTTGAGAAAGAGTTTGGCAAGGATTGTTACCGAGAAGCCTTGCTCCAAGACTTGTAGATCTTGGCTGGAATGACGATTTTTGGATTTCTCAGAAAGGATCGAGGGATTTTTTCGTTACACCTAGAACAGAGATCCGTTGTTTGATGCCACTCCTTCCATTCCGAGAGGTGTGCTGGATAATGACAATGAGGACACAGTACAAGAGGTTCATCCGTGTTTCTTGGAGGTTGGAAGCATAAGATGCAGTTAAAATCATCTTTTGTTAACAGTCTTGTTCTTGGTAATAAGGGACGTTGATGTCCACGAACTGTCGTGTTAGAGTTTCTTGCATTAGTCTTAGCAGTAGCTGTCCTCTGAATTTGGTTTCCTGATCTTGAATAATTTTGAGAAGAAGCGATTGTTTGTCTTCCATGCCTGACCCTGGAGATGGGACCGATTGACCTAGCCGATTCACGTGCTTGCCTAGTAGTAGATTGATTGGTCATTGATGCAATATTGCTTCTTGAAGAGACTGTTTGCATGGTTCGAGCTATAGCGTCTCGTTGAGCTTGTCCCTGGATTGTTCTCGGACGAGTGTTGGGAAGTACCCATTGAATTGTTCGGATAATTACCACCATCGTGAGAGCAATGGCAGGTAATAGGCCAATGGCATCTAACTGTGCATTTCGCTGCCAAAGAAGATACTGGAAAATGTCCATCACTAGTAACATCGAAATGCCTAGGAGTCGTGGATGCACGGGCCTTCGAAAAAGATACGCTGGATGGTATAGTGCTCTCACGTGTCGCTGTAACAAGAAAAAAAGTACGATGCTAGGAAGAAGCAGTAGAAAGATTGAGAAGTGAGAAATAAACAAGGAAAAAGATGCACCTGAATTTGGCGCCACGTTCAACGTGAGATTTACCATTCGAGTGTCTAATATTGGCGTGATGAGGGAGATGTAACTGCCAACAAGTACCAATAATAGTGGAATCACGACAAAAATGCCAGTAACTAATGGTGAATTCCACCTACGATGATAGAGATATTCATCGAGCCATCTCATTGCTCCGATGATGTAGATGGCAAAGTAAATCATGGCGAGGAAAAATGCCTCGTTACCGGACTCTAGTGTCATCACGAGGCCAATGCTTGCGAAAATGATGATGATTGCCAAGTACCACTCTTTGCTTCTTCTCATCAAGAATGCCCTCAAGTCACGTGCGTGTTTCTATTTCTGAAATGAGTTCATCCTGTTCTAACACCTCAGCATACAATTCAATCAATTGTGGGATCATTTGAGGCGTAAATGAATCAGCGTGTTGAACCGTGAGGGATTCCCAATCTTGAAAGTCTGGTGTTAGTCGGAAAAGTTTCCATCCAAAAGATCGAGCATTCACGATCACGGGATCTATCACGGCAGCAATGGCCTTGATCCACATTTTTTGATAGCGATACTGGGTATGAAGATCAGTATCCGACATGAAAATGCCATGTCCGGGATGTGAATGGTACCATCCGCAGATGAAGAGAGGGGATTTAATGTTGACGATTCGCTTGGCGAGTGTTGCATAATCGTGAAATTCTGCGTGTACGAGACTTCCATGTGTTACTGGGATGGCGTCAACGACGATGAAGGGCTTGTGAGAATCCGTGGTTAGAGATGATTGTGGTGTTGATGCAGCATTCAACTTGCCCACGAGTAGGCCAATTACCTCACGCCATTGGGCTCGAGGAATGGCTGAATTAGCGTATTTTAAGGCATGAAAGAGGACCTTGAGGTAAGCCTTGGGCTTCACGATCACGTCGACGGGATTAGTCATCTCTTGATCTCCAGCTTCTAAATCGATGATATCTTCTCCCTCCTCCAGTAATTTTCGTGTCTTTTGTTCTAACATCTTTTTAACTGGTATCAGATTATCATTTTCCAAGTAATCGTTATTTCTATCCATATAATTGCACCTTTGATTCAATTTTATTCGCTTGAAATGGTCATCTGGGTAGGTTTTAGTCATCCTTCTACCATTTCTTTTTTGCGTATTTTAGCGTGGCAGTTCGTGCTTTCTGTTTGAATTTTTCAAAATTGTTCAGCATTTCTAGTGCAGCTTTCTTGTTGAAGACATCCGTTGGATTCACGTACTGTCTACTATCAACATCCAACATCGCCAGAATGGAATGTATCACCGTGTCGATTCTTTTTGTCGGAGACCATCCATCTTTCTTTCCCTTGTGTTCTCGATCTAACAAGGCAAGACAGATGTTTCTCTTGCCGGGATATTCATGCGGATTAGGCCAAAAGTTAGGATGCCAGATGGGCGTGTGAAGACGCATGAAAGGGGGATCATACGGATAGGTGGGTGGATATTTTATTTCAAAACGAAAAAGTCCTCCTTCGTAAGGTGTGCCTTCTGGACCTCGGAGAGTGATGGCCAAGTGATCAATAGATTTTTTTGTTTCTGGAAAAGATTTTAGCTGCACGAGAATTCTTTGCTCGTACATTTTTTTGAGAATTTGATATTCAGTAGTTATTCTTTTGATTCTAATGACACTCATCTTCTATCTTCCTACTATCACCTTTTTTGAGAATTTCCTTTCTTCAATTCAAGAGAGGAAGGTTCTTTCATCATTGGTTCACTTTCCACTTTTTATCTTGCATAATATAACACGAGATAAGCATCGTCATGGGGGAAAGAAGATCCCTTGATTCCACTTAATAGCATTATTTCGCCGTCCTTGACACCTTGTTCTACTAAAGTCTTATCTTGTTCTAGTAATTCAGTAGTTTTGTTTTCTAATCGGGTAAGTAAGTAATCCTTCGTGATTGCATGGCCTTTTTCACGTAATCTTTTGATCATCTCTGTTGGTGTTCTTCGTGGGTCAATTTTTATTTTCAAGAAAGGAGGCGCATTCTTGCCACAAAGGAGGCATTTCGGATTAGCATGTCTCGCAATGTGATAAAATTTTCCAGTCAGGCCATTATAGATGAGATAATCCAATGAAATGCTTCCCAATGGCTTTTCATGCACGTGATGGAGAATTTTCAATGCCTCTTGACTTTGAAGTGAAGCAATGACGGCGTTGATTGTGATGATTGCTGGTTCATGAAAATCAATCATTTGAAGGATTTCATCTGGTGAAAATGATGTGTCATTGGGGAAATAGTTTTTTAAAAGAGTATTTGCGTGGTTTGTTACTTTAAGAATCTCTTCAGCTCTTTCCGTCAACGGCAGGCGATCATGTTGTTCTTGAAAGGAAAGAACGGCTTTTAAAGCACAATGGACTCTTTTTCGGGGTTCACCAACGAGACTGCAAGCGGCCAGATCTTCTTGGATTGGTTCCCTCAAGGGATCACATTCAAGGCAGGCATTCTTGCCAAACCACGTGACATAAACGTGACCATTATATTCCCTTGTTCCACCGTCTAATAACGGCTGTTGATAAAGAAAACATTTTCTATTTAAGTTTAACCTTGCTTGAGCTCCATCTAAACCAGAGATGACTAGATCTACATCCTTATAGACGACAGGGGGTATCTCTTCCAATCGACACGGTAAGGGAACGTGTCGTCCTTGGGGATTTATTTTTGAGAGAAATCGTGCAGCTGCTTTTGCTTTTGATTCGCCTTCATTGGCATCTACGAAAATGATCTGGCGATTCAAGTTGGAATGTTCAATTCGATCCATGTCGCACAGGTAAATGGTACCAACACCAATAGCTGCGAGGTTTTTTGCTATCTCTGACCCTAATCCTCCAACACCAACAATTAAGACCTTGCTTTTCTTCAAGATTTCCTGACTCAATCCAGAGAGTCGTAATTGTCTATCTAGCCGTTTTCTCTCCTCTTCTGAAAGTGCTTTAGAAAAAAAGTTTGAAGTGATGCTGGTCATTGAATTGGCCTCACAAATTATTTTTATCATTTAAAAGCTAGCCAGCAGTTGAGACTGGGATTAACAGAACTTCATCTCCATCTTGGACATCGTAATTGCCCACGATGTCGTCATCATCCATAATGCGACCTGCATGGCTGAGATTAAAGTCATCTGGGTTTAGGCCGAGCAAGCTACCGATGGTTTGTTTCACGTCACGAACTGGAGTGTTCTTGCCAACTGCTAATTTTTCAGTTTTTTCTCCAGGTCCAATTGTTGACTTGAAAAAGAGATTAACTTTTTCTCCTGGTGATCCAGATCGTGGTGTTTTAGTTGCTGGTGTTTTAGAACGAATTTGAGGTGTTATTGTTTCTGGTTCCGCATCCAAGTCCTCCAAATCTTCAAAATCCTCATTCAAGCTCATTTTTTTCACCTACTTGTTAAATGCTCTGACTTTCTTATAAAGCTGGTGTACTTGGCGTACTTGTTTTTACTAAAATATTTAAGATCAAGTTTACTAAGTACATCAAGCTTTATAAACCTTTGCATCTCATCTACCTTTGGAGGAGCTAACATGACCAGTAAAACTGAAGTTCACGAAAACAAGACCGTAAAAATATCGGGGAGGGCTTGGGCCCTACTTAGACGTGCCAAGTATCAATTAAATGCAAAAAGTTATAGTGAGGCCATCTTACTCATGAACAAGATGCTTGGAGAGAGAATGGGTGAAGAGATACGGAAGGAACGAGATTATTTCACGCCAGATAGACATAAGATCCGCCAAAAACGTCCCGATGACGTGAGTAACCTTGCCATAAAACCAAAAACTATCGTGCTTTCACGTGATGCGCATCAATTGCTTCAGAAAATAAAAATAGAGACAGATATTTCAGAATTTACACTTAGTGATGCCATTGAATTTCTCGTGTCCAAAACATTGAAAATCATCTTGTGATGCGTCAATACCTCGACCATATAGCCGTGATACATCATTTCATCAGAATAGGCCCGACTAACGGGCGTTCATCACGATCGCATGACGCTCAACGGGAACGGTACCGTCATCATGGTGATCATTAATCCGCGCCAGTACTTCGGGGCGCATGGGTGTCATCCTCATCAGCATGAACGAGCCAACATTGACCGTTCGCGACGTGAACGAGGCGTGCACGTGCTAGCAGCAATTTCCGCCCCACGAGGAGATTACACACGTGATGACGTAATTCTGTAAAAAGATGACTCGATTACACGTAACTTCAACACGTCCATTTCGAAATCTGCATTCTCCCGTCGGTCGGTACCAGTACAGATGGGACGACGAGGGATGGAAAGGTCATGTTCACGCATCTGGTTCATCACTGGATGCACTGGCGCATGTCACGAAAAGTCTCGACATTAAAGGATTTCCGTCACTAATGTGCGGATATGGTCCTTTCAAGAACCTCTCGAGTGGTCATCGATCCCTCGAAAAAGGGAAAAGCATCGAGCACAATGATTCTCCCCCGCTTGACAAGTATGAGTTTGATAGACTGACGTGTCGTGATGGTCGATCTGATGGGTAATTGTAAAGGGTTATTTTACTGATTTTTCCCCCTTGCTGATAGATTTTTAAAAGATGCTATCAATAAATAAAAATGAGCAAATCCTGGGCTTTTCCAGAACTCTCATTATTTCAATCGAAATTGTTAGAACTATCTTCTATATTAACGAAGCACGTTCCGCCCGTAGCAGATCGTCATTTACTTGGCAAACCTGACGACTGTTCGGAAAAGTCTAAGAAAAAACTAAATTTAATCTAACTGATTGGAAAACTAACTAATCATCATCATGGTGCTGGGAAAGAATGACTACTTTATTTCCAATGGATGAGAAATGTCCTCTATGCTCAAAATCCTTTCCATGGATAAGAGTCGGTTCATTTACCATAATAGGAAGGTTTTCCGATTTTCGTCCCATTTATGCCGGTATTTCACCGCTTCCTTTTATGGTCAAATCTTGTCCAACATGTCATGTTGCATATTTTTTTGATGGTGATTATATCAGAAAGTTGGATGAGACGAAAAAAAATTCATTAAAAGAAAGTTTTCACGATCTGATTAGAAAAGTCAAGGTCTCACTTGATGTTAGTGATGATCCAACGAATCCAGTTATCTTTCGGACAATTCTTGCTTGCGAGATAGCAGAGATGTTGAAGGTTCATCCTAAGTTACTAGCATCGTTTTGGCATAATGCTGCTTGGATTCTCCAGAATGAGAATGAAACTGGGGTGCTTCATCAGAATTGCATTAAAAATGCTCGAGATGCTTACCTCAAGTGCATTGAATCTCCCTCATTGGAATTATCGTACGGTGAACGGGAGATTTTCATTTATCTTGTTGGTGAACTCTCTCGACGTCTTGGTGAATTTAAATTGGCAGTTGACTTCCTAGAGAGAGTGTCTATACAAGATTTAGTGGAAAGGGTAATGGAACTTCGTGATTTAGCTTTGGAGGGAGATGCTGGTGAGAAATAATTTAACTAACCCTTCAAAAGATGTAAGTGATTAAGGATCCTCGGCCTCATAATTTTCAGGTCCAATAATCACGTTACCGTCCTTTTCAGTATCACATTGGTACAGTAGTTCATATGACTCTCGATTCATTCAAGAAAGTACACTTTTCGATAATTCACCATTTAATTCATATAAAAATTGGATTTGTCATACCTAATGACCTGTAAATGGCGACTCATCATCGAATCATATCTTTCCGTGATCTAGATAAGCTTTTTAGTCATTTAGATTAAAAACAATTCTGTCTCGTCGTGATGCACGGTTGATTCCAAGAATTCATTGATTTACGCTCTTGAGAGGAAATCACTTCGTTTTTAAAATGGGAGACTTGCTTCTCGAGAAATAAAATTCAACACTGATACGAACAAGCATTCTTCTTCGTTTCCCATGGAGTCTTTTGGAAATATCTAATGTCTTGTTATACACCATAAATAATTGATTTAACGAGAATGGTTAGATCTCCCGCTTGATTTTTCTTATCGAGACCTTTTAGAGAGACGCTGCTAAACATATTCGTGATTTATCAGAAAAAGTAAAAAAAGGTAGTGATAAATTCAGCCAACATTTACCATTCCTTTCATGTTTAAATCACGGCAAGAGCATTGACCACGCCATATTGATCGGCACTACTCTCGACAAGATTTCGAATCTGCGTGTTAGTATAATTAGGATGGGCTGCCCAGGCCAAGGCTACCACACCAGAAACGTGTGGTGTTGCCATTGATGTGCCTGAAATGGTATTATAGCTATCACCTTTCCACGTTGAAAGGATGTCGACACCAGGAGCGAGGATGGTTTCACCTCGATTGGACCACCAAGGAATGTTGTTATTGATGTCCACGGCACCGACCTTGATCACGCCTGGATAGGCTGCTGGATAACTTGGTGAACTGGCACCATCATTCCCTGTGGCGGCCACGAGAACAACACCATAAGATAATGCATAATTCACGGCGTTTTCAAGTTCAGCGGATCCAGATGGACCACCAAGAGACATTGATATGACATCGGCATCATCGGCTGTTCCAGGAACACCATCAGGCCCATTAGTTGCTTTGATGATGGATTGTGCAATGGCAGAGTAAGATCCAGAACCACGATCAGAAAGGCCCTTGAAGATATAAAGTTTCACATCAGGGGCGACTCCCACGACACCAATGGAGTTGTCCAGTGCGGCGATGGTACCAGCCACGTGAGTTCCATGACCATTACCATCCTTACAGGCATCTGGCTTACTTTGAGTACATTCCATATCCACTGCTCTGTTACCCTTGTAGAAGCTCCAACCCCACACGAACTTACCAGCAAGGTCTTGGTGAGAGAAGTCTAATCCCGTGTCAATGATTGCAACGATCACGTTAGATTCATCGACCAAGGCTGCAGCATCAGGCGCATTAATGCGTGAGATGCCCCAAGGAACTTGTTGTGGAGGAGGGCTACTTCCACCACCAGGTTTCTTCCCCTTTCCCATGAGCCAGGCATTATCTAGGATCCAAACTTGTTCATCAGTGCTAGCTTTCGCATTCACCAAGTTCATCCCGAGTGAAATCATACTTAGAATGAACAAACCGATAATTAAAACACCAAATAAACTGTACATGCGGCGCTTCATGGTAGATTATCCACCCTAAGAGTTAGAATTCTGAAGTGGTGATAAAACCACTCGAGTGAAACATTTTCGAATTTCTTTTTAAAAACATTTCCAAAAAGTGAAAATCATTTACGACGGCATTTTAATGATAAAATATGACGATTAAAAATGTAAAAACATCAAATGATCGGAATGACAAATGAATTAACATGCATCAAGATTTCATTCATTAAATTAAGGCGAGCTAGGATGATATGGAACTTTTTTTGACGTTTTAAATGGAGTCACCATGAGGCTGGACAATCATCAACCATGATTTTTTGAAGATAGACTTCTTCTCCGTTAATATGCAGCTGAGAAAGAAATCGCCAGCATCTTCAAACATGAAATCCAGTAAACAAGTAATTCACGAACAGTTAGCTAATGATGAAGAAACAAACGATGAAAAAGATTTTTTCATCAAGAAAATTTCTTCACTTTCTTTGTTTTCGTTTTCATTTTCGATATTTTTCCTTCCCGAAATGACCAATAAATTATGAATAACATTCCGAAAATCGATGATAATGATCTAAATCCAAATATTCGAATGGACAGCAAGTTCATCGATCTGGTCAAGCTGTCATCGGTAGTAGTCGTTAACACTGGTCGTGGAACGGTCATCCTTGGATTTCTCACGACGATGGTACCTGATAATTGTCTTTCTGCCTGAAATCCCAGCTCATCTTCAGCCACCACCTTGATGAGAAAAGTCCCAAATTCAATGGAAGAAGTATTCCAGAGATAAGAGGAGGTAACCAGATTTGCAGCCAGTTGTCTCCATCCAAAGCCTCCATCATCCGAATAGAACACGTGATACTTGATGGGATGATGCTTGGTATCCAAGCTTGGTTTCCAAGTGATGTTAACTTGACTACCGTAGGAAATAGAAGGTAACGGAAAAATGATGCATGGCCTCGTAAGAACGTGCTGTTCCAGTGGATACCACATAACCATTGGATATGGATCAATCACTGTCTTTCCATTGATGGAATATGGAACATCAACGACTCCATCTCCATCTGCATCAGGGCTTCTCCAGTCGCTCCAGAAATTATACATGAAGGTCACGTTTTCACTAAAAGTTATTACTTGTGATTCATTGTTGAGTCGATGATTATCAAAAAAATTGTTCCGCAACACCTGGACATCACTGACATCTCGTGCGAGGGAAATGGCACTAGCTCTAGCCATAATGAAAGTATTTCCTTGAATGAGGCTGTCGTTCGAAGATATCATCTCTAGACCCATGGATGAAGATCGTTTGAAAGTATTGTTGAGGACGGAAATGGACATACTGACAGAAAATTGCAATGCGCTGCCAGCCACATTTTGAAATGTATTGTTTACCACAGCAATGACACTACCATTAAAGAACTTCAAGACCCCATTATCTGTAAAGATATTTTCATTCACGTTCAAGATGTCAGAATCTTGAAATGAAAGAACTGCAGAAATGAAATTGTTTCTGAACGTCACATGGTTTGATTTCAGGATGTTACCCATTAAATCTCTCTTGGTGATCACATTACGGCTGAGATACAGGTTAGTGAGATGTTCGGCATCCAAGAAAAACTTGAGTTCAGCGGAGGAATCGAAAATGTTGTCCGTGATGTTAATGTCACGAGAATGTTGAAGTCTTAGAATGGCTGAATGTCCTTCACTAAATGTATTATTGACAATAGTTAGATTAGTTGTTGCTGTCGCAAGTAAACCAGCCGCATTTTCAAAATGAGTCACGACATTTCCACGAACAGTTACATTCGAAGCATCACGGAAACGAATGCCGATGGCCGAGGTATTAATCAAACTTGACTCAACGAGTAGGTTAGTGGAATGCTTGGAATAGATGGCAGTAAAACCAATATTTTCAAGAAATAAATTAGATAATGAGATTTCGTGGCTATTGAATAATTCAACAGCAACCTCCAAATACTTGAAAGTATCATTAACAAGCACTGCATTACTCACGTTTACCAAGTAAATGCCACGAGCTTCCCTCATTTCTGGTGCACCGAAATAACAATTTCGAAGAATGAAATGCACCGTCGTGTTGGCGATGTAAAATAGGTAAGTATCATTAGTCGAAACAATTGAAATGGCCTCGATCACGTATGGATCATCACGAGTCCCATTCCCCTTCCACCCTTCTCGTCGTGCCAACTCTCGAAATCCATCATTACCAATGATTGTAATGGGACCACGTGAAAGATTTGCATCTCGAATCACTTGACTGTCCGTGGAAAAAAGTGAGAGGTGTCTCCGAGTAGATTCTTTATCATCGGATTTTTTCGAAAGCAGATGAGAGTCATCGACAATTTTTTTCATCACTGATTCCGCCATGAACTTTCTCGCGTGATGTGGAATGTTTCCAGTTATTGATCTAGGAGAAAATCCGATAGAGTGAAGATTGTTGTCGTTAGTCTTCGATTTCACGATTTCGTGTTCCATGTACATGGCTGGACTTGGCAAGATTCTGGAAAAAATAAGGGATGCCATTATAAGAATGAGAAAAATCAACTCGATATCGAAATTAACAGCACCCTTCACCTCATCATGATGGTGAAAAGACTTCTTCATCCAATAATACGCCCCACCAAGTTCAATGTATCGTGTTCATATCGACAAAGTCATTCTTCATCATTACTTATCAAGTTTACGAGAGCTTGAAATTCTTTTTTCGCCAATTTTGTCAGTAAGGTTTTTGTTCTGAAAAGCATCCCATCTTTTTTCGTGACAAGATCATGTTTCTTGCGATGTTGAACCATGTTAAAAATGGTCTCTGCAACTTGGAAGGGAGATACTTGATCATCTCGCTCAAAGAATTTAACAACCTTCTGAGCACGTCGACATTGCTCATCCAATTTCTCGTGATGGTGGCATTCGTCATACTGTCTGAAAATCGAAGCAATAGTTGGGGATATATATCCCTTTCTCACGATTCCTGTAAGCGTGGCGCCCACGTGAATGAGCCCTAAATGATAGCCTTGAGGTTCGAGTTCAAAACGCCACGTTTCAACTACTTTATCCATTCCGAGTTTTGCTGCTGCATAAATACCCAGCAAGGGAGGGGTGATGATTGCTGCGAGGGACGAAACGAAGATGATGGAAGCACGAGGTAACGCAGCACGAAGAAATGGTAAGCAGGAAACGGTCATGTTAATGGGCCCCTTGAGCATGATATCAATGATTTCACTTGCTTGATCAAGATTTAACTCCTCCACGGTGGATATCAATGATTTACCTGCATTATTCACGAGAATGTTCACTTTATCCATGCCATACACGGTAACTAGAACATCAAGGGCATTTTTTATGGAGCGTGGTCTCGTCACATCTAATGTAAGAGGGATGACACGAACACCATGGGCTCTAGAGATTTTTTCTGCAAGTGTGAGCAAGGTCTCCTCTTGACTGGGCAAATCCGCAAGAATGACATCATTTTGATTTTTGGCAAATATTTCCGCGCAAGCTTGTCCAATTCCTCCAGCGGCACCTGTAATCAATACCACTTGATCTGTTGCTGTCAAGCTTCTCACCACCATCATGAGTCAACATTCATTCCCACGCGTGACACTCCAAAAAATCATTCTTGAAATCAAGCACATCACGATAATCGTGCAGTCATTCATTTTACATTCATTTGTAGCAAGCAAAAACTCAATTGTTTTATTTAACTTTTTTTCCGCAAGTGCACGATTTTCACGTCATCGTGGAAATGATAACCGAGCTTGCGGTATAATGACTTGGCTTGTACATTATCACTCGCCACGAAAAGTGTTGCCATTTCCTTTTTAGACAAAATATCCTTCGTGATTGCTTTCACGAGCTGATAACCCAAACCTTTCCGACGGAATCGTGAAAGAACGTGTATGTTACCAAGTTGTGCCGAAAAATGCGTTTCAAAATGCGTTCCGCCACAAGCGATCATCTCACCGTCTTGCTGAATGTAATGGTAGAAACCACTCTTAAATTGGATGGGATGCCAAATGGCAGTCCCAGTTCTTTCGTAAAAAGCAGTAATGCGAGGAATGTCTTCTTCTCTTGCCTTAATGACCGCAATTTTCTTGTCATCATCGTCATCATCATTTTGCATCCACTGAACGGTTTGGTTGAATTGCGTCCTAGAGATAACCATCAATTGCTCGTCATGAATCGCAACAATCTCAAAATGACGAGCTAATGACGAAATGAATTCTTGACCTTGAAAGTTAACAATCCAGAACT